>CACYDQ010000456.1 GCA_902773215.1 uncultured Spirochaetaceae bacterium
ATATACCCGCCTATCGTCTCCGACCTGCGGGAGTCCAGCCGGGTCCCCAGCTGTTCGTTCAGGTCCGTCAGGCGGGAAAGGCCGGAGACGACGTCGCTCTCCATGTTGCTGACCCTGACCTCGGAACGGCGGGCATAGGGCTTGTTGTCGTCCGCAATCGGCCCGAATATCTCGCGCACGATGTCCTCGGTCGTCAGGAGCCCGTATGTCCCGGAATACTCGTCTATGACGACGGCCATACTCTGCCGGTTCTCGCGGAGCATCTGCTGTATGGAGGACATCTTTTTCGTCTCCAGTATAAAGAGGGGAGGCCGCATCACGTCCTTGAGGACAAATTCATCCTGCCGGTCTTTATAGGCGAGCAGGTCCTTGATGTACACCACCCCCACGATGTCGTCTATGCCGCCCTTGTAGATGGGGAAGCGGGACAGGTAGTGCCGCTGCGAGAATTCGATGATGTCCTTGTAGCCTGCGCTGACGCTCAGAGCCTTTATGCTCTTGCGGGGTATCATTATATCCTTGGCCTCCAGGTCAGTGAACTTGAACACGCGGCGCATCATCGTCTTCTCACTCGTCTCGAGTATCCCCTGCTCCCCTCCCACGTCAATCAGCGTCTTTATCTCCTCTTCGGTAAAGGAGACCTTCTTTTCACTCGCGTCCACCTTGAGGAAGCTCAGGCAGAAGCGGGAAAACGACGTGAACAGCAGCACGAGGGGGTATAGGATTTTTTCCAGAATCTCCACGAGCGGGGCGATGAAGAAGGCTATCGCCTCGGGATGGTGGGTTGCGATGACCTTAGGCGTAATCTCTCCGAACACCAGAAGGAGGACGGTCACCGCCAGCGTCGCTATGCCCACGCCCGCGCTGCCGAACAGGCCGAGCGCGATGTAGGTCAGGAGTGCCGACAGGCTGATATTGACGATGTTGTTGGCGACGAGCAGGGTGTTTATGAGCCGCTCCTTGTCCTGAAGGAGCTTCCACACGCGCATCGCCCTTGGGTTCCTCTTGTTGTGCAGGAAGCGGACGCGGAGCTTGTTTATGGAAAGGAACGCGCTCTCCGTCCCCGAGAATGTCATGGAGAGCAGGATGAGCAGTACCGCGAATGCAAGGAGGGGTATGAAGCTTTTAGGGTCCGGCGGAGAAGAATCCATCTGTCTGACTAGTTGCCCTTCGCGTCCTCGCTCATGATGTCCCGCATCTGGGCAATCATCGTCATCAGGTTCGTGATGTCCTCCATCCTGACGCTCTCCGGGTCGGACTCCTGCGCCTTGCCGAGAAGCTCATGCATCCTGTCGTAATCGCTTTCCCCGAACAGGGCCATGAGGTATGCGGCATTGTAATAGGCTTCAAGTTTCTGCGCCGGGCTGAGGTGTCCGTGTTCGGCAATGCTGACGAAGGAGTCGGCCACGCCTTCGTTCTTTCCCTCCGACATGTTCTCTATGGCCTCATCGTAGGTCCGGATGAACTCGTACTTGCCGACAAGACCGCTCGCGTCTGCGGGATCGAGCACGGGGACTTCCCGGATGAGCTCCGCAAGGGGCTTCCGCCCGGCTTCCGGCGTCGCTTCGTAGAGGGAATCGATGGCCCTGACCTTCTCCGCGCCGGAGGATGACCGGACCCGCGCAATTGCCGACAAGACAGCCTGGATGCTCCCTGCCTGCTCCTCAAGGATTTCGTCCAATACGGCGGGGGAAGTGAGACCTTCGCTATACTGCACGATGGAAAGCACATACCCGTCCTCGGACAGGAGGTAGATGCTCGGATATGAGGAAACCCCGTAGCGGCGGAGAATGCCGGTCTTTGTTTCTATATCCGCGCGGAGCTTCTCCGCCTCGGCACGGGCCTTTTCGTCCGCGTCCTCCGCGGCGATGGCCTTAGCCTGCTCCGCTTCGGACAAGTCGATGTTCAGGAGAACGTAGCTGTCTTTCACGGAATCCTTAAACTCGTCGGTGTCCAGCACCTCGCTGCGGAAGACCGAGCTTTTGCCGTCCCAGTCCTCCCCCGAGAAGAGGACGAGGACGCTCCTTCCCGTCGCCCCCGCATCGCCGAGCGCCGCGTCAAAGTCCGTCTGCCACAGCACCTTCTTCTTGCAGGAGGCGAGCAAAAGCAGGGATGCGGCGGCGAGCAGCAGGACTGCCTTACGCAAAGTAGGATACCCCCGCCAGGAAAATGTTCTCGGCGGAATTCTCCAGCTCGTTCTTGATGGGATCGCCCGCGACGTTCTTGATGATGTCGCGGCTTGCTCCGCCGGTGTCCGTGCCGACCGTGCGCTCGCTGTGGCCCATCTTGCCCAGTACAAGGCCGTCCGGGCTGGTCAGCCCCTCTATGGCGAAGAGGCTGCCGTTGGGGTTGTCGGGCTCGCTCGTCGCGGGCGCGCCGCCCCTGTCCACGTACTGGCTGAACACCTGCCCCGTCGCGAAGAAACGCCGCGCGAGCTCCTCGCTCATGATGACCCGGCCCTCGCCGTGGCTTATCGGCACCAGGTGAATCCTCGGGTCAAGCACCGAGCGCGAGAGTGCCCAGGGGCTCGTCGCGCTGACCAGGCGGGTGCGGGCGATGCGGCTGATGTGCCGCCCGACCTTGTTGAATGTAAGCGTCGGAAGCTCGCTGGACGGCTCGCGGATTTCCCCGAAGGGGACGAGCCCGGTCTTGATGAGGGCCTGGAATCCGTTGCAGATGCCGAGGACAAGCCCCTTGCGGGTCTTGAGCAGCTCCATGATCGCGTCGGAGATGCGGCTCTCGCGGATGACGTTGGCGATATACTTGGCCGAACCGTCAGGCTCGTCGCCCATGCTGAAGCCGCCGGAGAAGGCGAGGATCTGCGCTTCGTCTATCTCCTTCCTGAACTGGTCCAAGGACTCGGACAGCTGCTCCGGGGTCCTGTTGCGGAAGACGAGGATTTTGGGCTCGGCCCCGTTCAGGCTGAACGCCCGCGCCATGTCGTACTCGCAGTTGGTGCCGGGGAATACCGGGATGATGACCCGGGGCTTGGTCTGAGAGTACTTGGGGCTGAAGGCCTTGCGTGCCGGGGCGAGGCTCTCGTGCTCGCCGAGCGCGAAGTCCGGCATCTCCGGGGTCGCGGAGGAGGAGACCGGCGGGAACACCTTGGCAAGCGTGCTTTCCCATGCCTGCTCAATCTCCTTCAGGCTTATCGTGACGTTCGGCACGATGTCGGTGAAGAGGGTTATCTCCTCGCTGTCCACCGTCACGCCGAGCTTGACGAGCGTGCCCGTCTCGAAGTCCGCCGGATCCAGGTGGTCGGCCTCCACGATGATCGAACCGTAGACCGGGATGAAGAGGTCGTCCGGCCCGGTCTCGTTGGCAAGGCCCACGCCCATCCGCGTGACCGCCTGGGGGAAGTTGTCTATCCGTGCGCCTATCCTGTTGCCCATCGCCATCTTGCTGACGGCCTCGGCGATTCCGCCCGGCCCCACCGGGTACATCGCGCGGATTTTGCCCTCGCGGTTCTGCTTGTACAGGGCGGCGGCGTTCTTCTTGAAGGCCTCCCAGTCGGGGATGCTCTCGGCGGAGTAGGGGGTCATCACCATGTAGATGTTGTCGTCGCTCTTCTTGAACGAGCCTGACGTGACGTTCTTCACGTCCTCGGTCGTCACCGCGAATGAGACGAGGGTGTGGGGGACGTTGATTTTCTCGAAGGTGCCGGACATGCTGTCCTTGCCCCCGATGCTGCCCGTCCCCATCGCCAGCTGCGCGTCGATCGAGCCGAGAAGGGCGGCGGCGGGGTAGCCCCAGGTCTTGTCGTCCACGCAGCGGCCGAAGAACTCCTGGAAGCTCAGGCGGCAGGTGGAGGGGTTTCCTCCCATGCAGGTGATTTTCGCGAGGGACGAGAGGACTGCTATCTCGGACCCGTGGTAGGGGCTCCAGTCGGAGACCCGGGGGTCATAGCCGTAGGACATCAGGGAGACGGTGGACGTCTCGCGCGGGGGCAGGACAGGAAGCTTCGCGGCCATGCCCGCCTCCGGGGTCGCCTGGAAGCGGCCTCCGTAGGGGAAGAGGACGGTCGCCGAGCCGATGGAACCGTCGAAGCGCTCGCCGAGCCCCCTCTGGGAGCAGCAGGCGAGGTCGGACATGACGGCGAGCCATGCGTTATGCAGGTTGTCCCGCGCC
>CACYDQ010000457.1 GCA_902773215.1 uncultured Spirochaetaceae bacterium
CCGGGGTGAACATCTGGGCGTAGGCCTTCAGGCTGAACTCCCGTATGACACCGCCGTACACGTCCCGCTTGAGGAAGGAGTAGACGACGATTATCACGAGGGGTGCGGCAAAGAATGCCGTGAACCACAGGCCCATCGGCCATGCGTAGACGGGGCCGGGGTTTGCTTTCTTGAACTTGACGCGCTTGTCCGTCATTTGTTTATGTCCTCGACGATGTAGCCGTCGTTGGCGGCCCATGAGACGTAGACCGTGTCCTTCCACTGAATCTCGGGCCCGTCGTCCAGATAGTTGACGTGCTGCTTGAAGACCTTGATGATGCTGCCGTTCTCCAGGCGGACGTAGAACTTGGACTGGAAGCCCGTGTAGACCGGCTCCTCCACAACGCCCTTGAACACGTTGATGTCCTTGCGGCCGTGCAGGTCGGGCTCCTCCAGCGTAATGCGGATTTTCTCGGGCCTGATCGTAAAGCAGATGTCCTGCCCGGGGTTCGTGTGCTCGTAGTCGGTCACGAGGATGTTCTTGTCTTCCTCGCGGGTCGCGGGCGTATCGCTCTTGAGCTGTGCCTGAATGCCCAGCGCGGGGACGTTGAGCGTCACCATGTAGTCCGGGTCGCTCCCGGGAACCTCATGGGGGACGCATTCGACGACCTTGGCCTCGAAAAGGTTCGTGTCGCCGATGAACTGGGCGACGAACTGGGTCGCCGGGCTCTCGTAAATCTCGAAGGGAGTGCCCACCTGCAGGACATGGCCAGCGTTCATGACGGCAATCCTGTCGCTGACCGCGAGGGCTTCGCTCTGATCATGGGTGACAAAGATGAACGTAATGCCTATCTTGTCATGCAGGGCATCCAGGTCCAGGAGGAGGCTGGAGCGGAGCTTCGCGTCCAAGGCAGAAAGCGGTTCGTCCAAAAGGAGAACCTTCGGCTCGTTTATGAGGGCGCGGGCAATGGCGACGCGCTGCCGCTGGCCGCCCGAAAGCTGGTTGGGCTTCTTGTGGGCATGCTCGTCAAGCTGAACCAGATGCAGGTAGTGCCTCACCTTCTCGTCTATCTCGGCCTTGCCCAGCTTCTTGAGCTTGAGCGGGAAGGCAACGTTGTCATAAACCGACAGATGGGGGAAAAGAGCGTAGTTCTGGAAAATCGTGTTGCTCTGCCTCTTGTTAGGCGGCAGGGGAACCACATCGGTATCATCGAAGAGAACCGCACCCTCGTCCGGAAACTCGAATCCCGCGATAATGCGGAGCAAAGTAGTCTTGCCGCATCCTGAAGGCCCGAGCAGGGAAAAGAACTCCCCCTGCTTTATCGTAAAGTTCACGTCGTCAAGCGCGTGGAAATCCCCGAAATGCTTGCTGACATGGTCAATAGAAACAGTACTTCCATTCACCTTCAGTACGTCTCCTCTGATTGTTATGTAAGGAACCAAAAGGTCCGATTAGCTACTTTCCTGTTATTAGGCAAAATTGTCAATAGTTTTGAGGGGAATTTTATAGAAAAAAGTTCTCCGGGAAGCCCCTGTCCGCCCGTTATTGACAGGCCCCTGCGCATGGGATAAAATATAAACAGAGTTTGGATTATCCCACGAGAAAAAGGAGGAATCCACGTCCATGGGCTACATACCTCGCCATGCGGAAGAGACCGTCCGCCGGCTCGGAGCGGAATTCCCCGCCGTACTGGTCACGGGGGCACGTCAGACAGGGAAAACGACGCTGCTCAGAAAAATCACAGCTGAAAAGAACATCAGGAGCACGTCATTCGACGACCCCATGGAGGAGCTGTCAGCAAAGACGGACCCCAAATCATTCTTGGAATTCCATCCTGCCCCGTATATGTTCGATGAAATCCAGTATGTGCCGGACTTGTTCCGTCATCTGAAGATTTTGATAGACTCGGAGCGGACCGGGGGCATGTACTTCCTTACGGGGAGCCAGCAGTTCGCCCTGATGGAGAGCGTCACGGAGAGCCTTTCCGGGAGAATAGGAATCGTCCAGCTTTACCCCCTGTCAGCCCGTGAAATCAGGAACGATCCGTCTGCCGAACCGTTCGTTCCCTCCAAGGAATACCTGCTCGGCAGGCAAACGGGGCTGGCATCAGCAGACCTTTCCGTTCCCGCCACGTGGAAAGCCATCTACACCGGCGGCTACCCGGAGGTCGTAAAGGGAACTGTCAGCGTGAACGACTTTTATGCGAATTACCTCAAGACCTATATTGAGCGCGACATACGGAAACTTGCGCATGTCTCCGATGAGATGCAGTTCCTGCAATTCATCTCCGTCGCCGCCGCCCGGACGGGGCAGCTCGTGAATTACGGCGATATCGGGAACGAGGTCGGGGTAAGCGATGTCACCGCAAAGAAGTGGCTCTCGCTCCTCGTGACATCAGGGATTGTCTATCTGCTCCGCCCTTTCTCGGCGAACGTGGAGAAACGGGTCGTCAAGACACCGAAGCTCTACTTCATGGACACAGGGCTGGCAGCTTACCTGACCCGCTGGACCAGCCCGGAAACCATGCAGGGCGGTGCCATGGCGGGAGCCTTCTTCGAGACGTATGCGATGAGCGAGATAATCAAATCGTTCAGCAACAGGGGAATCGAGCCGCCCGTATATTTCTACAGGGACAAGGACAAAACCGAGATAGACCTGATAATCTGCCAGGATAATGTCATTTATCCGGTTGAAATCAAGAAAACCGCAACCCCCTCCGCTGATGACGCGAGGAACTTTTTTATCACGGAGAGGATAAAGAACGTCAGGGTCGGAGCCGCTACCGTCATCTGCAATTGCCTGAGGCCGGCCGTCATAAAGAGCGGCGTGACGGCAATCCCCGTCGGGTACGTGTAGGACCCAGGTTTTATTGACAAGTCTCATAGCATGTATTACATTGTATAGCGGAGGTATTGCTATGGCAACACTCAGCATACGCATGGATGACTGTACCAAGACGGCGTTCGAAGGCTTCTGCGAGTCTATCGGGCTCACTGTGTCGGCGGCAGTGAACATGTTCGCAAAAATCGCCGTCCGCGAGAACCGCATTCCCTTCAACGTCAGCGGCGATCCTTTCTGGAGCGAGGAGAACCAGGCCCGGCTCTGGGAGTCAATCAAACATGCAAAAGAAGGGAAATTGACGGAACATGATTTAATCGAGGTTGACTGATGGACAAGAGGTGGACGGATGAAGCCTGGGAAGATTACCTGTCCCTTCAGTCGGACAAAAGGCTGCTCAAAAAAGCGAACGAACTGCTCAAGGATATAGACCGGGGCGGCTACGACGGGATTGGGAAGCCGGAGCCGCTCAAGGGGAACCTAAGCGGCTACTGGAGTCGCCGGATAGACGACTACAACCGCATCGTGTACTGCATTCATGATGAAGCGGAAAAGAAGTTCGTCGAAATCGTCCAGTGCGGGAGCCACTATCACAAATAGACAATGCCAGGCATCCGACCTTGAAAGTGCTACGGAACTTAGAAAACGCAGCCCCTATATGTCGGTGTGCTTCGTACTGAGGTGGTCGGCTGGCTCGGCCTGATTTGCCTTTTTCCCGCCCAGCCCGAACCAGCCGGGGTTGTTTTTCTCGGTATACTCGCTCCGCCGCGCATCTTCGACGATTCTCCGAAGCTCCTCAATCTGGGCAGAAAGCTTTTCGAGCGTCACTTCGGTCGCGTCATCTTTCCGCAGCTCGCGCTCCTTTGCCATGGAGTCCACGATTATTCCGACGATGACGTTCATAATCACCGATGCGGCAATGAAGGCATACGAGACAAAGTAGACCCACGCCCACGGGAATTTTCCCATCACGTCCTTCATGATTCCGGAGAACCATGAGTCCAAAGTC
>CACYDQ010000458.1 GCA_902773215.1 uncultured Spirochaetaceae bacterium
CTTGCCTTCGACCTTGGGCGGGCGGAACTTCGCGTTGTAGTTGGCGCCACAGGACTTGCAGACCCTGCGGTTGGACAGGCGGGCGATAATCAGCTCGTTGTCGGCCTCGAAGTTGATGACCTTGACATCCGGGCAGATTTTCTCGAAGGCCTCGGCCTGGGGAATCGTGCGGGGGAAGCCGTCCAGGATGAAGCCGTTCTTGCAGTCGTCCTTCTTTATCCTGTCCTCAACGAGGGCAATGACTATGTCGTCGCTGACAAGGCCGCCTGACGCGGTGATGCTCTTTACTTTCTTGCCCAGCTCGGTCTCGTTCTTGATGTTCTCGCGGAAGATGTCCCCCGTTGAAATCTGCGGGATGCCGTACTCGGTAGCCACGTCCACGGCCAAAGTTCCCTTTCCCGCTCCGGGCGGTCCCAAAAAGATGAAGTTCATTCTGTGCTCCTATAAAAAATGTTTAAACTATTTTATACTAGTTTTTGCCAAGCGACAAGTGAAAAATGCGTTTTCGCCCTGCCAGGGAAAGCTTTTCTTCTTCGCTTCTTCGCCGAGGAGCCTGACAACTTGTGCCAGCCCCTCGTCGCCGACGGTCTCCCGGATTTTTGTGGCGTATGCGGAGCTCTCCCCGAACCAGGCGGCTATCTGCCTGTCCGATATGCTCCGCTTCTCCGTCACTTTCATGACTGAGACCGTCACGTCCAGCCCCTGCTCCCTGAAGGCCGCGGCGAGCGTCTCTTCGTCCCAGGAGAAGAGGGGGGTATTTTTGTCCGTAAAGAACCCGTCCTCGGCTGCCTGCATCTTGGCGAGGGAGTCCCGCAGCTCCGTGTCCGCCCGCTCGCCCAGGCTGTCCGCGATGAGGGCGGCTATCCGCTGCGTGCGGCAGGGAATCCGCTGGGAGATGACGACTGCTGCCCCGGGGGCAAGGCTCGCCGCCCTGGCCTTGTGAAGATTGCCGTCTACGTCCTCGCCCGCAAATGCGAAGTCCCGCCCTTCTTTGTCCCTGCCGGAAAAGGCTTCTTTCAGGGCTCTGGCAAGCGGCGCTATGTCATCCGCCGTGCGTACGGGGTCGCGGAAAAAGGCCCGGTCAAACACAATGCCGCCGAAGTCCGGCAGCGCAAAGCCGTCCTGTTCCGCGACGGCAAGCTGGGGCTTGTCCAAGTCGCCCAGGCTTGTGGCGTACTGTTCCAGCAGGGCCTTGCCTTCAGCTTTCCTGCACAGGCCGCAGGAGACACCTTCGGGGCATCTCCGTATAAGCTCGAATATCAGCAGGGCATCGTCTGCCCCCCAGACCAGGTTCCGGTGGTGGCGGAGCAGGGAAGCTTCTTCCAGCATCTTGTCGCGTATGGCGAGCAGGGCCTCGGTCCTGCCGGACTCCAGCCGGTTCCGCCAGGCACGGTCTGCCCGCTCCAGCGCGCTTTCCTTCTTTTTGTCCTGCGGGCTGAATGTCAGGTTCTCCTCGCCGGGGACAAAGGGGTGGGGATTGCCGCTCTCGCCCCACCATCTGTCCTGACCCTCCTCGCTCGCAGTCTTCTTTTCCAGCAGTGCCGCTATCTGAAGTTCCCGGCGGGAAAGCACGTCCTCACGGATGCCCGCCTCGTAGCCCTGCTCGGACGGGGTGTAAAAGACTCGCCCGACAAGGGCATCGGGCAGGTACTGCTGGGCAACCCAGTGGTCGCGGTAGGCGTGGGGGTACAGGTAGCCTGCCCCGTGGCCGAATCCTTCCGCGTCCCGGTTCGCGTCGCGCAGGTGGTTGGGCACGTCGGCATCCTCTTTTTCCACTGCGGCGAGCGCGTCAAAGAAGGCCATGGAGCTGTTGGACTTGGGGGCGGTCGCCAGGTACAAGGCGGCATGGGCAAGAAAGTAGCGGCCTTCGGGCATGCCCACCCGGTCAAATGCGGCGGCGCAGGAGGAGACGACGGTTATCGCGTTGGGATCGGCAAGGCCCGTGTCCTCGCATGCGCTTATCAGCATGCGGCGGAAGATGAAGTCCGCCGACTCTCCGGCCCGTACCATGCGGGCCAGCCAGTAGCAGGCCGCGTCGGGGTCCCGCCCCCTGAGGCTCTTGATGAACGCCGAGATGATGTCGTAGTGGTAGTCGCCGTCCTTGTCGTAGAGGACGACCTTTTTCTGTATGGACTCCTCCGCCGTCTCCCGGCTGATGTATATCGTGCTGCCCCAGGAGGGCTGGGGCGGGGTCGCGGCAGGCTTCCAGACATCCGGCGTAGTCTCAACGGCAAGCTCCAGCGCGTTCAAAAGGGAGCGGGCATCGCCCGAGGCGGTCTTGACCAGGTGCTCCAGCGCACCGTCCTCAAAGCTGACCTTCCAGTGCCCGTAGCCCCGCTCCAGGTCCGACAGGGCCTGCCGGGCGACCGCCATCAGGTCGTCATCGGTCAGGGCCTTGAGCTGGAATACCCGGCTCCGGCTGACCAAAGCCTTGTTGACCTCAAAGAAAGGGTTCTCGGTCGTCGCTCCGATAAGGATTATCGTGCCGTTTTCTACCCAGGGAAGAAGGGCATCCTGCTGGCTCTTGTTCCAGCGGTGAACCTCGTCCACGAAGAGAATCGTCTTCTTGTTGTAGAGCTTCCGCTGCTGCTCTGCGTCCGTAATCGCCTTGCGGATGTCGGCGACACCGGTGAGGACTGCGTTCAGGCTGATGAAAGAAGATTTTGTGTGGCCCGCGATGACCCGGGCAAGGGTCGTCTTGCCGGAGCCGGGCGGCCCGTAGAAGATGACGGAGCTCAGCTGGTCGGCGGCGATTGCCCGCCGGAGCAGCCGCCCCTTGCCCACGATGTGGTCCTGCCCGATGTATTCGTCCAGATTCCTCGGTCTCATCCGGGCGGCCAGCGGCTCATGCTTGGCGGCGGGGCTGTCAAAGAGGGATGAGCCGTCCTGCTGCTTCATGCTTCTGCTTAGAACTCGCTGTCCCAGCCTTGTCCCGGTATGTATGAGTAAAGGCCGTTCTGTTTGGCGTATGCGGAACCAGCTCCTGTGGCGAACACGTAGATGACGGATTCCGTCTCATTGGTGTCCGATTTCCACCAGGCAGTTCCGGAAGAATCCTTTACTGTTCCTGCGACATATACCGAGAGAATGGTCATGCCGTTGAAAATAGAATTGGATGTGCTTTTGTCGTTGGGGGCGACCTCATCATTTATATCGGTGGATCCAATCTGCATATGGTAGAGACCGGTGCTTGTTCCGAGAATCAGCTGATCCCTCGTGCCTGCAAGGCACCACCAGCTTCCGACTCTTACGTCCTTCTGGTCAGCGTACAAGATGGCCTCATTGTTCCTGAAGAGGACGTTCGTATTGGTTGCCGTAGAGTAGACGTCAGTGTCGCTCGTCCGTACGCGCGTATGCTGGTTCTTGTACTTGGCAGGAACACTGTCTCCGTACATGTCATAGCCATAGGCGTTTATGCGGTCTCCCCAGTTCCCGGGGGTCGTCGTCCTGTACTCGTAGTAAGCCGTCGGCATAAAAATGCCCTCGCTTGCCCCCGAACCGTTCTCGAAGGTTGTTGTAAGCATATAAAGATAGCCGTTCTCAACAGCCAGATAGACAGGCACGCCAGGGCAGCTTATGTCTTCCCAGTCGCCGCGGTTATTCCAGCCGGAGGAATTGTTTCTCTTCCTGTAAATTACCCCGTTATTTGCCGGGGCGCAATAGAGGTACCCGTCATACACGACGAAGGCAGTTACCCCGCCCTTGATACGATCTTCATTTATGGAGGACTCTTTGTTTATGTCCTCGAAAATGGGGTCATGGCAGCTAAAGAAAATCATACCCGCAATAAGGAGCGGCAGAGTCAGCGCAATATGCCGTATCTTTCCTTTCGTCATGCTCATAATTGTCTTTCCTTAATAAATCAGAAGTAATAGTTCACGCAGGCAGAAATCGTGAGGAACGTTCCCGTGATGGTCTCCTCCCCGGTGTTCCAGTTCCGTGCGAACTGCGGCATCATCTTATAGGAGGCATCTAAGCCCACGCCCCAGCTCTGCGATATCTTGTACCTGGCACCGGCCTCACCGACGAGCACCAGGCCCGGCCAGTAGGTCTCGCCGTTGTATGTCTCCCATGCGGTGCCGACACCGACAGAGATTGGGAATTCAAAGTTGCCGATGGACGGCTGCAGGGTCGCCACCGCCACCGTCGGCACATGGTTGAAGGTGTGCCCGGCAATCGTCGGGTTAAAGCCGAATCCTATGTCCGCGCCGACCGCAAACCAGTCCGTCAGGAAGAAGTGGTAGCCGAATGTCCCGTAGCCGCCGAATTTTATCTTGCCGTCCTCTCCGGGGATGGGATTCCCGAAGTTCAGGGGAATGCCAAGCCCGACAGTTATCTTGAGCTGCTGGTCCCCCGCCCGCGTCGCGTTGTAGACGTAGGACACCTGCTTCTTGCCTTCGTGCTCCTTCTGGTCATCGTCGTAGTAATCGTCCTCGTCCTCTTCGTCCTCGTAATCGTCATAGGAGTCATAGTCATCATAGGAATCGTAGTCATC
>CACYDQ010000459.1 GCA_902773215.1 uncultured Spirochaetaceae bacterium
GATGTCCTTGGCACGTTTGAGTCCTTCCTCGTGACCTTTCGTCCTGACCAGACCCCTTTGCCTGGCCCAGCGTCCGTTCCCGTCCATAATAATCCCGACATGGCGGGGAAGGGAACCGGGCGCTGTGTTTATCGCAGTGCTTTCCACGGCTTATTCCATAATCTCTTTTTCTTTCGCGCCGTAGACTTTGTTTATCTCTTCTATATATTTGTCGGTCAGCTTCTGGAGCTTGTCGGTCTCCTGCTTGAGCTGATCCTCGGTGATTTCACCGGCTTTCTGCTGCTTCTTGAGCGCGTCGTTGCCGTCGCGCCTGATGTTCCGGATTGTCGTCCGATAGTTCTCGGCAGTCGCCTTGGCCTGCTTGACCAAATCCTTGCGGCGCTCCTGGGTGAGCGGCGGAATCGCTATGCGGATAACCTTGCCGTCGTTGGAGGGGTTCAGCCCCAGCTCCGCTTTCTGTATCGCTTTCTCGATTTCCCCGATGAGGCTCTTGTCAAAGGGGGAAATCACGATTGTCCTCGCCTCCGGGATTGAAATCTGCCCCACCTGGTTCAGGGGGGTAGGGGTTCCGTAGTAGTCCACGCGAACCTTGTCAAAAATAGACGCGCTTGCCCGTCCCGTACGGATTGAGTTGTACTCTTCCTTCAGGCTCGCGACGGTCTTCTCCATCTTTGCCTCATTGTCTGCCATATATTCCCCCTATAAAAATTGCCAGCGGGCCCCCTCAAGGGAACCCGCCAGCGTTCTTACGTTTATTGTGGATTTACTTTCCCAGCTGGAGCAGGGCGATGTCGCCAAACTCAAGCTTGGCACCGACAGAGTTTCCGACCTCGGCGAGCTTCGCCTCGACCGTCTTCTTGTCGTCCTTCACGAACATCTGATCGACGAAGCAAACCTCGGACAGGTGCTTCTTGATCTTGCCCTCAAGGATTTTCTCCTTGGCGGCATCAGGCTTTCCGGCCATCTTCTCGTCGTTGGCCATCTGAACCTTGAAGATTTCCTTCTGCTCGTCGATGTAGGACTGGGGAACGTCGGTCTGCTTGATGTAGGCAGGAGTAAAGGCGACCAGGTGCATGCAGCAATCCCTGGCAAACTCCTTCACCTTGTCGTCCTCAGAGCCCTTCACGATCGTGACGGCTGCCTGCTTGAAGTTGGAGTGGACGTAGATTCCGGCGGCGGCACCAGCGGGAACGTCGATGACCTGAACCTTGCTGACGGACATGTTCTCGCGGGTCTTGGTCGCGAAGTCGGTCAGGATGTTCTTGAGACCATCCTCAACCTGGGTATATCCCTTGGCGAACACCTCGTCCAGAATCTTCTCGCCGGACTTGATGAACTCTTCGTTGTTGGCGACAAAGTCCGTCTCGCAGACGAGCTCCACGATAGCAATCTTGCTGCCGTTCTGCCTGATGAAGATGCGTCCCTCGCTGGTAACGCGCTCCGCCCTCTTGGCGACGGCGGCAAGCCCCTTCTCCTTGAGCAGCTTGGTTGCCGCTTCAAAGTCGCCGTTGGTCTCGGCAAGGGCCTTCTTGCAGTCCATCATTCCTGCGCCGGTCTGCTCGCGCAGCTCTTTTACCTGTTGTGCTGTGATAGCCATTTTATTTACCTCAGTGATTCCTTACTTGTCGTACTTGTCCTCGTCGATGAGGCTGTTCTCCTCATCGCGGCGGTCAGCCTCGGCATCCTCTTCCTTGGTCTCGGTCGGGGTGTAGTTGGAGTAGTCGACAATCTCCTCGTCCTCGCTTTTGGTGGAGGCATCGGTCGTAATGTCGTCCTCGTCACCCAGGGATTCGATAATCTTCAGGCCCTGCTCGTTGTCAGCATCGATGACGGCGTTGGCAATGACGGAAGTGAAGAGGCTGATGGCGCGGATAGCGTCATCGTTGCCGGGGATGGGGTAGTCGATTCCCTCGGGGTTGCAGTTCGTATCGACGATGGCAACGATCGGGATGTGCATGCGGCGGGCTTCGGCGACGGCAATCTGCTCCTTGTGGGTGTCGATGATAAAGATTGCACCGGGCAGATCCTTCATCTCCTTGATACCGCCATAGTTCTTGGTCAGCTTCTCCTTCTCCTTGAGAAGACCGGCGACCTCTTTCTTGGTAAGGTTGTCGAAGGTACCGTCAACTTCCATCTTCTCAATCTTCTTGAGGCGGAGGAGGGACTTCTTAATAGTAGAAAAGTTGGTGAGCGTACCACCGAGCCAGCGGTTGTTTACGTAGAACTGTCCGCAACGCTCAGCCTCTTTCTGGATGGACTGCTGTGCCTGTTTCTTAGTACCGACGAAAAGGATTGACTTTCCTGATGCGGCAACCTTGCGAATTTCCTCATAGCTGTCCTTGATGGCACCTATGGTCTTCTGCAAGTCAATGATGTGAATTCCATTGCGCTCTGCGAAGATGTACTTCTTCATGCGCGGATCCCAACGCTTTACCTGATGTCCGAAATGAACGCCGGACTCAAGCAGGCTCTTCATGGTAACTACTGCCATGACAAACTCCTTCACCGGAAGAAAGCCTTTCTCTCTTTTTGGAGGCTTCTTCCACCTGTCCTTATTTCTCGTAGCCGTATGAACGGCCCGGAAGATTCCCCTCCGCACGCTGGCATACAGCCCCCGGTGGAGTAGGGCGGGCCACGTCATTTTTCTATGAACGTATAACCCTGCTCCTTGAGCATATCATAAAGCTCAAATATAGGCAAGCCCATTATGCCGCTCTCCGAGCCTTCTATTTTCCGTATGAAGCAGGAGGCCAGCCCCTGTATCCGGTATCCGCCCGCCACACCGTGCCATTCGCCCGTGTTGACGTACCACTCGATTTCATCCTCACTCATCGGGGCAAAACTCAGGTGGCTGACGCACTGGCGTGTCGTTATGTCGTGCAGGTTGTCGTTGTAGAGGGCGACACCGGTTATGACCTCATGGTCATGCCCCTGAAAGGCCCTCATCATGCTGGCGGCCTCCTCCTTACTCGATGGCTTGCCGAAAAGCTTTCCCTCGAACAGAATAGCCGTGTCCGCACCGAGAATCCAGCCTATGTCCTCCTGGACCGTGGAGATGCGCTGGGCAATCGCCTCGACCTTTTTGCAGGCGAGATACTCCGGGGCATCCTTCATGTCCAGGTCCTGAGGAATCCGCTCGTCTATGTCCGCAGGGTTCACTACGAAGGGAATGCCCATCATTTTGAGAATTTCCTGCCTTCTGGGGGATGAGGATGCCAAAATCAATGCTTCCATGTATGTTCCACTCTTTTTTTTACTTGGGGCCGTCTCAAAAAACATCAGAATTTTGAAAGAGCCTCCTTTTCCCGTTGACAAGTTTTACATAAAACTATAAGCTGTTTCTCATAGTTTTGCGGGAGATTAGCTCAATTGGATAGAGCGTCGGCCTCCGGAGCCGAAGGTTGTGGGTTCGAACCTCATATCTCCCATCTTTTTCTTGGTGCAAAATAAAAGGGCAAGGACAGCTCGCTGTCTATGCCCTTTTTTATTTGTGCTTTCCAGCTTATTTCTTGTTGGACTGCAGGTCGCGCAAGAGGCTCAGGGCCTTGAGGCGGACCGGGGTCGCATACCGATAGTTGGCAGCAATCTCGGAGATTGACTGAATCAGGGCATTCCTGTCAACAGCCTTGGGAGCAAGCTTTTCATAGGCACTCAGGATGTCGTAGGCGAGGGAGCTGGTCGGGTTCAGAGCAGCATACTTATGCTGGATGAACTCGATGGCGGCGAGAACCTCGTCATTGTCGTTCATGCCAATCTCGCCGAGAGAGCGGACTGCGGCACTGACGACCATGGGCTCAGCATCCTCAGTCGTGATGGTGAGCAGGGTGTCCTTTGACTCCTTTGAGGGAACCTTACCGAGCAAATCACAAGCCTTGGCGCGGATGTCCGGGAAATTGTTCACGAGACGGCCGTTGGTGCGGGCCTTTGTCGTGACACCTTCTCCAGCGAGGCTCTGCATGGCGGCGCGCTGCTCCTCGGTGACAGTCCCGTCCTTAACGGACTCCTCGAGGTACTGCAGGGCGACGAGCTTATTGTCATAGTCCTGGGAGTGCGCAAGCTCCGTGATGATTACATCCTGCACGTTGCTCAGGTACAGCTCCTCGACAGAGGTCTCGGAACCACGGTTCTGTGCAAAAACCGCACCAGCAAGCAGAAGAAGGCCTGCACCGCAGGCGATAGACTTAACTAATTTCATTTGAATCCTCCTGGATTGATTACAAGAATTGATTTTATATCATTCTCAATAAAAAATCAATTCTTTTTTTTGTTTTATCGGGCAGACAAGCTGCCTGACGTGGCATATACAGGAAACGTCCTAAGTCCGCTCCCTGCCGGGATTTACGAGTCTTAGGCCTCGTTCCTCCCGGGTCTCTGCCTAAATAACAAAGCTCGCCCCGCATTGTTACAGGGCCGGACGCTACATCTGGGGCAGATGGAGCTTCCAGTCCCCCTTGACCTTCCGCAGGTAGTAGTAAACCGTATCACCGGCGTATTTTCCCGTCTCTTCCGTACGAATCTGGACGGCCTTGACGCTGCTCTCGGTCTCGTAGCGAATCTCGTCCATCTCGTTGCCCTGGCGGGACGGGATGAAGATGTACTTGAAGTAGTCCTCCAGCGTAGCAAGAGTCAGTCCCTTGACCGGGAGTCTCTTCTGGGCCTTCTTGAGGTTGGACTTGTTGGACCAGTAGGTTTTGCTCTCCTCGTCCAGGTAGTTCAGCCAAGACTTGTAATTCTGATCCTTCATAACGGAATTCAACTCGTTAATAAGGGCAAGAACCGCTTCCTTATCCTTGTTGAAGGTCGCCACGTCGACCGTCTGCCCCGCCATCTGGGCAACCGAACGAGTATACTCCTCGTCGGCGACCTCTTCCTTTTTAGGCTCGGGCTTCGGCTCCTCTTTCTTGGGCTCTTCCTTTTTAGGTTCGGGTTTTGCCTCTTCCTTCTTGGGAGCAGGCTTCGGCTCCTCCTTCTTGGGCTCAACCTTCGCCTCTTCCTTGGGCTTTGGGTCGGGCTTGGGAGTCGTGAAGGATGCTTCCACGGCCACAGGCTCCTCTTTCTTGGGCTCGGGCTTCGGCTTCGCCTCCTGCTTGGGGGCCTCCGCGACCGGCTCCGGGGCAGGCTTTATCTCCTGCTCGGGAATTTCCTGGATGACTGACCCGGTGTTCTCGGTCTCCTTAGTATGCGAGCAGTTCGCCACGCAACCAGATGCGAGCGTCGCTGCGAATATAATAGAAGAAATCTTAAGAATATGGCAACTCTTCATACTTCTATAATAAACGTTATCTTTCTTTCCGTCAAGGAAAGCTTGCGTTATCCGCCGAACAGGGGTATAATTTTCCTATGGCTGAGACAAAAGCAAAGACAACGAAGACCGCTTCCACGCGGAAAAAGACCGGGGCGGACAAGGACTCGTCCGTAGGCAAGACAAGCAAGGAAATCCTTGACAAGGGTCTCGAGGCATCCAAGAAGTGGTTCGCGAGCGCGAAGAAGACCATCTCCGAATGGGGTGATGAGGGTGTCAAGCAGGTAGAGATAGTCAAGCTCAATTCCAAGATGGAGAAGGGCTACACCGCTCTGGGCCGCTTGGTCTACGCCAAGCTGGCCGGCAGCAAGGCCGCGTCCGTCTCCAAGGACGACGAAGAGATAGGAGAGGTCGTCAAGCTCCTTTCCGACATGGCCAGGAAGATAAAGAAGCTCGGCGGGACCCCGTCCAAGTCCACGGCAAAAAAATCCGCAAAGAAGGATGACGAGGAAGAGGTGAAGGCCCTCCCCGACAAGACGGCCTCCGCAAGGAAGCGGGCTTCCGGCAAGAAAAATGACGGAAAGGCGGAGAAAACCACGGCGAGGAGCCGCAAGGCATCGTCCGCCGGCACGAGCTCAAAAAAGACGGCCGCAAAGAGCGCGTCAGGCAAGAAGACCACAAGCAAGCGGACAAGCACCCGCTCCAAGAAGAGCGAGGAGTAGGCCTGTCCTACAGCTTGGGCACCCGGGGGCGGGAGAGGTTCTTCAGCATGTTCTGGAGCATCTCGTGAGCGTCCTGCGGCCCCAGTTCCTTGCTCGGCTCGTGGTACTTGACCAGGCTCTGCGGTATCTCGTCCAAGAAACGGCTCGGCTCGCACTCCGTGTTGCCGGTCTGCCGCCGCCTGTTCCGGCATGATGAGATCAGCAGGCGGTCCCTCGCCCGCGTGACCGCGACGTAAAAGAGCCGCCTCTCTTCCTCCACGGCGGTGTCGCCCCCTTCCTCCACGGCACGGGCATGCGGCATTATCCCTTCCTCAGCCCCCGCGATGAACACGACGGGGAATTCCAGCCCCTTGCTCGCGTGCACGGTCATCAGGCTTACCTTGCCCTTGTCCTCCTCCCCGTCATCCAGGTCATCGCGGGAGAGGAGGGTAATGCGGTTCAGGTATGCGTAGAGGCTCGTGTCCTCATGCTCCGGGTTGTTCTCCCACATCTCCATGCTCTTTATGAGGCTCTCTATGTTCATGTACTTGAAGCGGGCCGCCTTCTCGCTCTTGGGATTGTCCGTTATAAGGAAGTCATAGTAGTTTATCTCCTCGACCATCGCCTTGACCTTCTTGCTGAGCCCCTTGCCCGACAGCATGTTCTTGCCCGCCTCAATCAGGCTGATGAACGATTCCAGGTTGGCCCTGACTGCCTCCGTTATCTTGCTCTCCTTCTCCGGGGCCTCGATGATGGCCTTGGCCGCCTCCCAGAGCGAGTAGCCCATTCTGTCTGCGACAAGGTTCATCTTCTCCACCGTCGCCCGCCCCAGGCCTCGGCGGGGGGTGTTCAGGACGCGGAGCAGGTTGATGTCGTCGTCGTGGTTCGCGATGACGCGGAGGTATGAGATGATGTCCTTTATCTCCTTGCGCTCAAAGAAGCTCGTCCCGCCGGACATAGTGTAGGGGATGTTGTTCTCGAGGAAGGCCTCCTCCAGGGGCCGGCTCTGGGTGTTCGCCCTCATCAGCACGCCGAAGTCATCGTACTTGCGCTTCTCCTCCACGGAAATC
>CACYDQ010000460.1 GCA_902773215.1 uncultured Spirochaetaceae bacterium
GACGGCGGAGGAAGCCTTCACCGCCGTCATGGCGCAGGGCCTCACGAGCTACAAGCAGCTTCCGATCAACTGCTACCAGATAAACACAAAGTACCGCGACGAAATCCGCCCCCGCTACGGGGTCATGCGGGGTCGCGAGTTCAACATGATGGACGGCTACACCTTCAACGCCGACGATGAGTCGCTCGACCGGTCCTACCGCGCCTATGCCGACGCCTATCTTGCGATTTTCAGGCGCCTAGGCCTCAAGGTCATCATCGTCAAGGCGGACACCGGCAGCATGGGCGGCAGCGGCAGCGAGGAGTTCATGGTGGAAAGCCCCATCGGCGACGATACGCTCATCCTCTGCCACGGCTGCGACTATGCCGCCAACGTGGAGAAGGCCGCCTGCAAGCCCGACCAGGCGGTCGGCAATGACGGGAAGCCCCAGGTCAGGACCGACCTCCCCGTTGAGGAAGTGGCGACCCCCAACGTCTTCTCCATCGAGGACATGGAAAAGTTCTTCCAGTCTACGCCCAAGACCTTCATCAAGTCGCTCGTCTACCGGGTCATCAACTCCACGCTCGACATGGGCAGCGCTCCCGGCGGCAAGGAGCTCAAGGCCGTCAAGGACGGGAACCTCACCTTCTACCCGGTGTCCTACGTCTGCGTCGCGATCCGCGCCGACCTTGAGGTGAACGAGGCAAAGCTTGCGGGCGCGCTCAAGGCGAGCGAGGTCTGCCTTGCCGACGACGAGGAAATCCTGAAGTGGGCGGGAGCCGGACACGGCTTTGTCGGTCCCCTCACCGTCAAGTGCCCTGTCCTGCAGGACCTGTCCGTGAACGACATGCACGATGCAATCACCGGCGCAGGCAAGCAGGGCTACCACATCAGGCACGTGGAACCGGAACGGGACTACACGCCCTGGATGAAGGCGGACGTGCGCACCGCGAAAGAGGGCGATACCTGCCCCGTCTGCGGCGGAAAGTTCTACACGACCAAGGGCAACGAGCTGGGCCACATCTTCAAGCTCGGCAAGAAGTACACCGAAAGCATGGGCGTCAGCTACCTGGACCGGAACGGCAAGGCCGCCGTCCCGACGATGGGCTGCTACGGCATCGGGGTTGACCGCGTGCTTGCTTCCATAATCGAGACCCACCACGACGACAAGGGAATCATCTGGCCGGTCAGCGTCGCCCCGATGACCGTCTGCATCGTGCCAATCAAGTACAAGGATGCAATGAAGGATGCTGCGGATAAGCTCTACAATGAGCTGATGGCCGCCGGTGTTGAAGTCCTTCTGGACGACCGCGACGAGCGGCCCGGCGTCAAGTTCAACGATGCTGACCTCATCGGCTTTCCCGTCCGCGTCACCGTCGGCGACAAGAACCTGCCCAAGGTGGAGGTCAAGCTCCGCCGCCAGGACGAGGCCGAGCTGGTCCCGCTGGAGTCTGCCGCCGCCCGCATTCAGGAGCTGATCAAGGCGGAGTTCGCGACGCTCGGCTGAGTTTAAGGCATCGGGCTGAATTTAAAAAAAATTCTCCCTGAAGTTTCGATTTTTATAAGTCCTCCACAGATACATATAACAGACAAATCCTGTGGAGGACATTATGAAAAAAGCATTGCTTTTCTTCCGTGCGCTCGGAGCCGGCTTCGTTCTGGCCGCCGAGCTGTTTTTCCTTTCCGTCGGCCACGTCTCCTGCAGCATGGGGGACGGGGACGATACCGGCGGTTCTGAAATCAAAATCCAAAGCGCGTCTCCGCCCGTCCTGGAGTCCTTTGTCGTGGATTCTGCGGACAGGATGTCCCTTTCGTTTGACAAGGAAGTCTCCGTCACGGACGCGGTGCTCTCCTCGTCCGGCGGTGGCGGGGAGGTCCCGGTCTCCGTCGGGGACGGCGGGGACGGTACGTCGGTCAGCCTTGTGTTCAACGGCGAAACCGAGATAGGCCAGCCCTACGAGCTGAATGCGACGGCGAGCGACGAAGACGGCAACAGCCTGAGATTCTGCCTCAGCTTCGACGGTTTCAACGACAGGCCGCCCGACCTGCTTTTGTGCGAGGTGCGGAACGCTTACTCGTCCAAGAAGGATAAGTATGAATTCATCCGCCTCTATTGCGTGAAGGGCGGGAACCTGAGCGGGCTGGAGGTGCTGAGTGCGGGCGACGGGGAGGCGAAGGGCTTTGCCTTTCCCCCGGTCGATGTCTCGGCGGGCGATTATGTGACCGTCCACCTGCGTAAGATGAAGAAGGATGACGGCAGCTGGACGCAGGACGGGATGACCGACGAGGATTCGGGCGACATACGGGCTTCCACGGCGACGGACTCTTCAGATGACGCATGGGACTTCTGGCAGGACAACCAGAAAAGCCGGCTTTCGCCCTCGGATATCGTGGTGCTCAGGCGGCGGGCTGACGGCGAGGTTCTGGACGCGCTTCTCTTCCGTGACCCAAAGAAGGAGGCGGATGACTGGGACGGAAAGTATTCATCCCTCTGCCGCGCCGTCGCGGACAGCGGCCGCTGGCTGGACGGGGCGGGGCAGCCCTCTGCGGACTACGCCAGCGCGTTTGTCGCGGAAGGCATCACGAGTTCCGCGGTCACCAGGTCTATGAGGAGGCGGGACTTGGACTTGCGGCCCGCTTCCGCCTCCGACTGGGAGGTGGTTCAGGCAAAGTAACTGCGGCGGATGAGGCAGTTTCAGAAGTCCCCGGCAGCTTTGCTGCCCGGGCAGGAACTGCACTCTTTCTGCTTAAACCTATTGATTTGCTAGGCAATGTATGGTATAGTGTATTTATCCTAGCTAGTCAATAGGTATTATGATAGGATACCGTTGCAAGCACAGACAAGAGAGCATGGTATGGCATACGATTTTGACCGGGTAACGGACAGGAAGAACACCTTCGCCGCGAAGTACGACCTTGCGGCCAAACGGAACAAGCCTCTGGACGCGATAAGTCTCTGGGTCGCCGACATGGACTTTCCCACCGCCCCTTGCATCCAGAAGGCCCTCTCGGACCGGGCCGGTCACGGCATCTTCGGCTACAGCCGCCCGGATGTCCGCTACTACGAGGCGGTCAGGGGCTGGTTCAAGAAGCGGCATTCGTTCGACATCAAGGACGAGGAAATCATAAACACGCCGGGGGTTGTGTTTGCCATTGCCGCTTCGATACGGGCGTTCAGCACAGAGGGGGATGCCGTTCTCATCCAGCGTCCGGTCTACTACCCCTTCTTCAATACAATCGAGCTGCTCGGTCGCCGGGTCGTCAGCAACTCGCTCGTGTTCAGGAACGGACGTTACGAGATTGACTTCGAGGACTTCGAGCAGAAAATCGTTGCGGAGAAGCCCAAGCTCTTTATCCTCTGCTCGCCGCACAATCCGGGGGGAAGGGTATGGACGCGGGAGGAACTTTCGCGGATGAGCGGGCTCTGCCTGAAGCACGGAGTTCTTGTCGTGTCGGACGAGATTCATTCGGATATCACCTTCGGTGAGAACCGCCACACCGTATACGCGAATCTTTCTGAGGAGGCCGCCGGGTCTTCCATAATATGCACCTCGCCGAGCAAGACATTCAACCTTGCGGGATTGCAGTTTTCCAACATCATCGTGCGGAACGAGGAAATCCGCAGGAAGCTCCAGCTGGAAGTGGACCGGACGGGCTACGATGAGCCGAGCCTGATGGGGCTGGCCGCCGCGACCGCCGCATACTCGGAGGGGGAAGAATGGTTTGACAGCGTGCGGGAGTATATCTGGCAGAACGTCCTGTTTACGGAGCGCTTCGTGCAGGAGCACTGCCCCAGGATACGGGTGTGCAGGCCCGAGGGGAGTTACCTCGTGTGGCTGGACTTCCATGACTTTACGGAGCTGTCGGATACCGAGATATCCAGGCGGGTGCTCAACAAGGCGAAAGTCTGGCTGGATTACGGCAGGATGTTCGGGCCGGAAGGAGAGAAGTTCCAGCGGATAAACGTCGCGACCCCGCGCTCCATCCTGACGGAAGCCCTGGGGCGTATCTGCGATGAGTTTAAGGGAGACAAAAATGTATAAGATTTCGGCACGGGGGCAGTACGCCCTCCTGGTCATGGAAGATTTGGCGGACAGCTCCGCGGAAAAGTTCGTCCCGCTCAAGCTCCTGTCCCACAGGCGGAACCTTTCGGTCAAGTACCTGGAGCAGATTCTGATTCAGCTGGGAAAGGCAGGTCTGGTCATAGGCTCCCGGGGCAACAACGGCGGCTACAAGCTGTCCAAGCCCGCCGAGAGCTACACGGTGGGCGAGATTCTCCGCAGCATAGAGGGGAACCTGTCGCCCCAGACCCCGCTCGAGAACAACACCGTCATTTCCGAGGGGAGCAGGACCTTCTGGCAGGGCTTCGAGACTACCGTCAACTCTTACGTGGACTCCGTCTCCCTGCGGGAACTTGCCAACAAGAACACGGAGTACGTCGGCTTCGACTACTGCATCTAGGAACTGCCCCAAGGTTTGACAATCGTTCCGGTTTGGAATAGACTTGGCGGTATGAAGACGAAAAAGGTAAACGACGGCGGTCATACGTGGAACTTCGTCCAGACCGGCGGTTTGGTACAGCTGGAGATTTCTTCCATAGATGACGTGCTGAATTTAGGCAAGCTTGATCCCAAGCTCTGGGTCGCCCTCTCATGCCCCGTGACCGGGCTGGAATTCAGCCAGGAGACGCTGGAGCTGCTCGACACGGACAAAGACGGCAGGGTCCGCATCCCGGAAATCCTTGAGGCGGTCGAATACATCAGAAAATACTTCAAGAAGCCTGAGGTCATCATGACCGAGGGAGATACGATTCCCCTGGACGCGCTCGGAGAGGAGGCCTTCGGTTCGGGCTACTCCCCGCACGAGTCCGCCCGGAGCATCCTCGACATTCTGGGCAAGGGCGATGCGGCGGCAATCAGCCTGGACGACATAAAGGGGAGCGACAAGCTCTTTTCTCCCGGGGTCCTGAACGGGGACGGCATCCTGCCCCCCGAGGCGGTGCAGGACGAGTTCGCGTCCGGCGTCATAAAGGACATCGTCGCGTGCACGGGCGGCAAGGAGGACATCAGCAAGTCCATGGGAACCGACCGGGACAGCCTGAAGGCTTTCTTTGACGACCTGCGGGCCATCCGGGACTGGCGGGAGCAGGCCAAGGCAAAGGAGGCGGACATCTTCTTCCTGGGGGACGAGACCGATGCCGCAGCCGGGGCTTTCCGCGCCGTCGAAGCCAAGGTGGACGACTTCTTTCTCCGCTGTTCCCTGTCTTCCTACGATGGCGGCATAGCGAATGCCCTGCACAAGAAGGAGGAGGAATCCGTCGTTGGTCAGTCGGACGAGTGCCAGCTGCCCGAGCGCCTGGAATCCCTGCCCCTCGCCGAATGCAAGGCGGACGGCCCCCTGCCGCTCGACTCTTCCGTGAACCCGGTCTGGCAGGACAGGATACGCGCCTTCGCGGAGCTCGTCGTCAACAAGGTCTACGGGGTCAAGGGGCAGTCCATCACCAGGCAGGGCTGGCTCAAGATTAAGGCGAAGTTCGCCCCCTACATGGAATGGTACGCCTCCCGCCCGGAGAATTCCGCCGCCTCCCTCAGCATGGAGCGGATAAGCGAGATTCTCGCTTCGGAGGCGGAGAAGCTTATCGGCGAAAAGCTGGACGAGGAGGAGAAAGTTCCGCCCGTCGCCCCCGCAACCGTGGAGCTCAAGAAGATGCTCCTCTACCGGAGGGACTTCGTCAGGCTGCTGCGCAACTACGTCTCCTTTGAGGACTTCTACGACCCCAAAAAGCCTGCCGTCTTCCAGTGCGGTACCCTTTACATAGACGGCCGCTCCTGCGACCTCTGCTTCCGCGTGACCGATGCGGCCAAGCACGCCGCTATGTCGCCCCTTTCCCAGTGTTACCTGATGTACTGCGACTGCGAGCGCAAGGATACCGGACAGAAGATGCAGATAGCCGCCCTGCTCAGCGCGGGGAGCAACGACAACATCATCGTGGGAAGGAACGGCCTGTTCTACGACCAGGAC
>CACYDQ010000461.1 GCA_902773215.1 uncultured Spirochaetaceae bacterium
CGGAAGCTCCGTCATGAACATTATCGATATTCCTTCGGTATTCGTTACGGTGGGTGGATCCTACTTCTCCCTGTGGATTTGTGTCCCTATGGCGGACATTCTGCAGCTGTTCAAGATAGTCGGCCGTACCTTTAAGGTCTACGACTTCGGCGAGGCGGCCATAGTTGAGAACATGGTCTCTCTCAGTGAGAAGGCCCGTCGCGAGGGTATCCTTGCACTGGAAGAGGGGCTTGATGACTTGGATGATCCCTTCCTGAAGGAAGGCCTCCGCCTGATGGTCGATGGTTCTGACGGAAACGTCATCCGTGCGATTCTTGAGAGTGAAATGGCCCAGACTGAGGCCCGTCACATGAAGTATATCAACCTGATGATTCAGTGGGCAGGATTCGGTCCTGGATTCGGAATGATGGGTACCGTTATCGGTCTTATAGGAATGTTGCGTAACTTGGAGGATAAGAGCTCCCTCGGTCCTAACATGGCTACGGCTCTTATTACGACCCTGTACGGAGCGTGGCTGGCCAACTGGTTGTTCGGACCTATGTCCCAGAAGCTGATTGCCCAGAACGCCAACGAGATGAACTCCAAGGAGATGGTCATAGAAGGGATTCTTTCGATTCAGGGTGGAGACAACCCCCGCGTCCTTGCGCAGAAGCTGCTCACCTACCTTGACCCGAAGACCCGTAAGACGGTCGAGGCTAACGTCCTTAAAGACTAAGGCAGGGACTGAGCATGGCAAAGAAACAGAAAAAGGATCCGGAAAAGCCGTCGACCGCGTGGCAGGGAACCTACGGAGACATGATTACGCTCATGCTCTGCTTCTTCGTCGCCTTGTACGATCCGACGGAGACGGATGCCGTCCAGATGGCGGCTCTTTCCGCGTCCATACAGAACAACAACCCTGGCGGAGGAATCTCTATCAGCCAGGGGCGGCTCGCGGATATGGGAAATGTTGTTTCCTCTCTTCCTTCATTGGAGAAAGGCTCCCACTTAGGTCCTACGATGAAGAAGGCTGTCAGCATCTTCCAGCCTGACATCAAGTCAACGAAGGTCACGGTGACGAGCGATGAACGTGGAATCGTCATATCGCTGATATCCGACGCGTTCTTCGAGCAGGGGAGTGCGGATCTGAACATAGACGAGACCAGGGAAACCCTGATCCGCCTGTCCCAGTTCTTTAACGAAGACAAGGTGAAAGACTTTCGGTACAGGATAGAGGGGCATACGGATAACACCCCTGTGCCCATCACGAGCCCGTTCCAAAGCAACTGGGAGCTTTCTGCGACGCGGGCGGCGAATGTGCTCCACTATTTGTCTGACTTTGGCGTAGACGAGGGGAAGTTTTCGATAGCCGGTTATGCTGACACGAGGCCCCAGTTCACTAATGAGACCGAGGAAGGTAGGGCTTATAACCGCAGGGTTGATATAATAATCCTGGACGAGGGGCATTTCTAAGGGCTGGTATGTTTTTTTGGTGCTAGTCCTGATAGATTGTCTATAGATTGAAAATTTATTTGCCGATAAGGTAAATACAGAAGATTAGAGTTTTTGGGAGGATGATATGGCAGACGATGCAGCAGCAGACTTGGGTGATGACCTCGGCGGAGCAGGAGATGCCCCGGCTAAAAAGGGTGGCCTGAAGGGAGCTTTCCCGGCACTCTTGAAGTGGATTTTGATTGCGCTGGCGGCCGTCATCTTTATAATTACGGTTGTTTTCATCGCGGTCAAGTTAATGACCGGGAACAGCAGTTCTAATACGGTGGTTCCGATAAGCGAGGAGTACAATACTCAGCGTGAGGAGCTGGAATGGTATACTTCTCTTGAGGATATCAGGACGCAGACGTCGGATCCGATTTCTTCCAGTGTCTCCGTCAAGATAGCCTTGGGCTACAAGAAGGACGACAAGGCTGCTTCTTCGGAGATTACCCAAAGGAGAATCGAGATAATTGACTACCTTCGTCGTTACTTCTCCTCGAAGACTGCGGATGAGCTGAAGCCCGATCGTGAGAACGAGATAAAGATTGAGATTCGCGATGGAATCAATGACAATATCTTGAGTAACTCCAAGATTCGCTCCGTCATGTTCACGGCGAAGGATGTGGTTTCACAGTAAATAGAACTTATAATATGTAAGTTATTGGGATAAAATAGGGTGGAATAAGACATGAATGAAGTTCTGTCACAGGATGAAATAGACCAGCTTCTCCAAGCC
>CACYDQ010000462.1 GCA_902773215.1 uncultured Spirochaetaceae bacterium
GAAGAACATGATTTCGCTCTCACAGGGCGACAAGCTGGACTTCCTCTGCGACTACTACAGCTACAAGGGCGACTACAAGGACAGCTACAAGCTGGGCGAGCAGATGACGGTCGGAAGCAAGATGGAGATAAGCAACGTCAACGTCGGCTCCGGCAACGTCCGCCTGATGTACCGCTTCACGGACATCTACAACCAGCCCCACTGGAGCGAATACATCGAGCTGCGCTAATCTGCGCCAAGCTCCGCCAAACTGCGCAAGCCGGGCTGACCCTGCCAGGCTGCGCCAGTTGTAATAAGCGAAAGATATGATTGAACGATTCACCTATGGGACGACGGTGCCGACCGGTGCCGTCGTCCAGGAGCTGGAGACTGCCCCGTCCGGCGCGGTCATGCAGTTCGGGACGCTCTGCTCTGCCAGCCCCTTCAAATGGACCTACCGGATGGACAAGGGCGACATCGTCTTTGGCCTGGGCGAGCAGATGCGGGGGATGAACAAGCGGGGCGGCCTGTATGAAAGCTGGTGCTCCGACGTTCCCGACCAGGACGAGCTGACCTGCTCCCTGTACGGTGCGCACAACTTCCTCATCGTCTACAACGGGTCGCGCTACAACAGCGTCTGCTTCGCGGTCTTCTTTGACACTCCCGCCCGGATCAGGTTCGACATAGGATGGACGGACGGGGAGAAGCTTTCGGTCACGAGCGCGGACACGGGGCTGGACGTGTATGTCATCACTCCCGCCCCTGACCGCATTGAGAGCGAGCTGAATGACGTGGTCCGCCAGTTCCGCCGCCTGATCGGACAGAGCTACATCCCGCCGCGCTGGGCATTCGGCCTTCAGCAGAGCCGCTGGGGCTACCGTACCGAAGCCGACGTGCTCAAGGTCGTCGAAAAGCACAAAAAAGCGGGGCTCCCCCTCGACGCGGTATGCCTGGACATAGACTACATGGACAGCTACAAGGACTTCACCGTGGACAAGGAACGATTCCCGGACATGAAAGGGCTCTCTTCCCGCCTGAAGGAGAAGGGAATCCGCCTTGTGCCTATCGTCGATGCGGGCATCAAGGCAGAATCCGGCTACGACGTGTACGAGGAGGGGCGGGACCGGGGCTTCTTCTGCAAGAAGGAGGACGGGAGCGACTTCACGGAGAAAGTCTGGCCGGGCGAGTCCTGCTTCACCGACTTCATGCTGCCGGAAGCCGCCGAATGGTTCGGCATGCAGTACAAGAAGCTGACCGACCTGGGGCTTGAAGGCTTCTGGCTCGACATGAACGAGCCCGCCTTCCTGGGCTACAAGGACAAGAACCCTATGGAAGCCTACAAGTCCTTCTATCAGAGACTTGACGGCCCCGCGGCTGACGGAGGCAGAATCCGGCACGACAGGATACACAACATCTACGGGGCCATGATGACCCGGGCGGCGGGGGAAGCCCTGCAAAAGATTTCGCCCGACCGCCGCATGCTCCTCTACAGCAGGGCCTCCTGCACGGGCTCGCACCGCTACGGGGGCATCTGGACGGGGAGCAACAAGTCCGTCTGGGCGCACCTGGAGCAGGAGATTCACATGCTGCCCGCGCTGAACATGGCGGGCTTTCTCTACTCCGGGGCGGACATCGGCGGCTTCGGCGGGGACACGACCCGCGACCTCCTGTTGCGCTGGCTCGCGCTCGGCGTGTTCACCCCCCTCATGCGGAACCACTGCATCTGGAAGGGACGCGAGCAGGAGTGCTACGCATTCGGCAACACGGAGGACTTCAAGAGCATCCTTGCCCTGCGCTATGCCCTCCTCCCCTACATCTACAGCGAATTCGTCAAGGCAGCCCTGTCCGGCGGCATGTACATCCGTCCGCTCGGATTCGACTGGCCGGAGGACCACCACGCCCTTGAATGCGAAGACCAGCTGCTCGTCGGCGAGGGCATCATGATTGCCCCAATCTACCGGCAGAACGCAACGTCACGCTACGTCTACCTGCCGGAGCAGATGACGAAGGTGACCTGGCAGCGAGGCAAAGTGACGACCGAGGAGAAAGGCAAGGGGTCATACTTTGTCAGCGTCCCGCTCGACGCGGTCGTCTTTTTCGTGCGGAAAGGCTTTCTGGTCCCGCTCGCACGGAACGCGATGGATGCAAGCTCGACACAAGACATCGGCACGGACGACCTGGCCTTTGTCGGGAGCGGAGACGGCTACCGGCTCTACGGCGACGACGGCTTCACGAGGGACATCTCATCCCAGGCAATACACACGGTCGGGCGGCGGACCTAGGCACAAAGTCCTGCGGAAAAGCACTTTTATAAAGAAACTAAACTTGATACAATGGGGCCTATGAAAACAAAATGGGTGGAAAAGCTGGTTGCCACAGCATTCTGCGCCGCCGTGGCAGTCACGGGGATATCCTGCGAGAAAAAGAGCGCGGAGGAGACCGTGCATCCGGGTGCGGTCAGCATAAAGATTGAGGCGCATGAGGCAGCCCCGTATCAGAACGACAGGCTCCGCTTCAGCCCGGAGGACGGCATTATCTGCGTCATGTTCGGATACGGCTTCAACGGCGAGGACTTCCTGTCCGACATCATCCCGCAGCTGAAGGGCCGCTACGGCCTGGAAGAGGACGGGGGAATCATCCTGCCGGTCATCTTCACCGAGGACACCCCGGAGGAATTTCTGGCCATCTCCAAGATTTCCAGCCTCTACGATATCATAAACGAGCGGAACATAAAGGGTATCATCCTTCTGGGTGCGCCGGACGGAACGCACCGGTACCTGTCCAAGCTCCGCAAGGACTGGGACGAAAAGCCCCCCTATGCGATTTTCTCCCTGATGCCGCAGGACGACGTGCTCGGCGAGGAATTCAACTGTGACTTTGTGCTGGAATACGAGCGGAACGCCAGCCCCGAGGAAGAGGAAGTCGAGGTCAAGACAATCGACAAAACCGCGGAGCAGATTGTCCTCCGTGCCATACGCTATATGGAGGACCTGCCGGACGACCGCGAGTTTTATGCCGACCCGGCACGGATTGCGGCCGCTGCCCCCGGGGAAGGCAGCCAGAAGTCCTACCGGAATTCGATATTCTCGGATTCAGACCTGCATTCCCATGTCCAGTCAATCGTCGGCGAGAAGAAAGTGCGGCGCTATGTGGACGGGGAGACGGGCATCCAGTCCATAAACCACTTCGTCATAGAGCAGGACAAGTAGGTGAACAGCCAGGAACAACAGGAGAACCTGCTCATCGGGTCGCCGGAAGCCATAGAGGAGCTTGCCTGCAAGGACGAGTCCCTGATTCTTGTCGCCTCCGACTCCCACGGGGCGGCAAGCATGCTCTCCTACATACTGCAGGAGCAGGGGGAGCAGTGCGACGCGCTCGTTTTCTGCGGGGACGGAATAGGTGATGTCGTAAGCATCCTGTCCATGGCCGGACAGGACGCGGCGCTCGCACGGCAGATTCCCCCGGTCATCGCCCTCGTGCAGGGCAACAATGACCCCAGCCGCTACCCCCTGATGGAACACACGCAGCTGAAAATCCCGCTGAGCCAGAC
>CACYDQ010000463.1 GCA_902773215.1 uncultured Spirochaetaceae bacterium
CTCGCGTAGATGAAGTGCGCCTTGCTGTGCTCCACCTGTATGTCGTTCTCAAGATGGGTGAGCAGGTCGGTGTAGTATTCGTTCTTTATGGACTCCGGGCTGAACTTGGCAAAGCAGTCCATGAATTTGTCCGCGGTCTCGTCGCTCATCAGAAACAAATTCTTGAGCTTCTGCCGTGTCTTGTTCCGCTTTTTCTCGCTGCCGGTGAAGCTCGTGAGGAGGGGGACGACGAGCATGGACTGGAGCTTGGCGAGCAGGGGGCCGCATTGGTCCAGGTCGGGGCTGCCGAATATGCCGTGGTCGATGTGGACCCGCTTCCTCTGTATCAGCTGGCCGACGAAGCTTGAGCCCAAGGACGAACCGATGGCCCCGTCAAGCCTGCCCCCGTGCCTTTCGATGATGTACCGCTCTATCTTTTCCGTGACGGTTATCATGTCGGGGAAAATCGCCCCGCTCCCGTCAAAGCCGTCATAGTTGACGCAGACAAGATGGTACTTCTCCGCGAGTTTTTCTATGACGCTGCCGAAGTTTGTCTGCCAGTCGCAGCAGGTACCTGGCAGGAGCATAAGCGTCCTGCCGGTCATAAGTCCGGTCTCTTCAAACTGCATGGTTCACTTCTCCGTGTTCTATCATAAGCTCTTTGCTTCTTTTGTTAGTTAATGATAACGTTTTGACCTGAAAGAATCAAGATATGTTTTAAAGCTCTTTCCAAAAGGAGACTGGGATGTACTGAGCAGCCTAAGCTCCCTGCGCCGTTATAAACTCGCTGTCAGGCGGCTCTACTTACGACGGGCTTTACTACTCCGGCAGACTCCCCTCCCGGTAGGGAGGGGAAACATTCCTGAAGATTTGCTGTTACTTGAAGTATTCAGAAACATCGGAATTTTCGTTGTACTGCTTCCTGATATGAACAACGAGAGACCCATCTTCCTGTTCAGCCGTATCATCAATCTGATATCTGGTTGATGTGTATTCAAGATTGGCCTTGTAGCGTTCGAATTCATCGCGATTATTCAACGCATGTTCTCTGCTAAAACCAAGCTCAGGTCTTTGTGAAAAAACCAGCGTCTGAAGGATACATGCAGCCCTAACCCGCTTCATAATCACACCTCCTTTGGCACCATATATTACGGCAGAAATATGCGGCCATTTGATGCAGAGAGATGTTCGAGCAATAAACGGATATCACGGCTACCGTCGAAATACCAGCTGAAGCGCTCCCATGGTAGCTTTCACTACGTTTTCATTATAACACGTTTTCTGAAAAAATCAAGCGCAGCTATTGATTCTTTTTGTACCATGCGATTTCAGGATTTCGGACGGGGAACAAAGATTCCTCATCTCTGTCCTGATGAACACAAGCCCCACGGTGAACGCCACGGCATCACTGATGACCGAAGCCCAGAGCATGGTGATGATGCTGTGACTTGCGACCGCAAGAAGAAGCGACGCAGGAACGAACACTATCACATCCCGTAAAAGGGCAAGCATCGTTGACTTGAAACTTTTACCAAGCGATTGCAGGATGATTGCGGCTGACTTGATGTAGCAGGTCAGGACGATTCCCCCTAAGAAGATTCTGATGCAAATCCTCGCGTACTCCATATACTCGGGCGAGTTGTTCCTGCCGAACAGCGAGATTATTGCACTGGGCATAAGTTCGAACTCAAGGAAACACGCGAATCCTATCGCAAGCACAAGCCTTGTTATCAGTGTGACGGTCTGCTTCACCCGGAGCGTATTCCCCGCACCCATGTTGAATCCTATGATTGGTTGCCCGCCAAGGCTTATCCCGATCACGACGGAGACGACGATTCCGAACACCTTCATCACGATTCCCACGACGGCGAGCGGGATGACGGGACCGTATGCGATGCCCGTGCTTGCCACTGTCTGGTAGCCGTACCTGGCAAGCAGGTTGTTGTTCACGCCGATAATGATGACGATTGAAAGCTGCACTATGAGCGATGCCATTCCGATTGAGATAATCCGCCCGATGACGGAGCGGTCCGCCCGGATGGATTTCCGCGTGACATGAAAGTTTTTGGAACGAGAAAGATACGTAACGCTCATCAGGAACGTCAGGAGCTGTCCTATCACTGTCGCAATGGCTGCACCTCGTACCCCCATGCCGAACACGAATATGAAAAGCGGGTCCAGCACAAGGTTAGCGATTGCCCCTGCAAGGGTACAGGCCATGGCGTATTTCGGTGAACCGTCTGCGCGTATTGAACCGTTCAGCCCCTGTCCGATCATGTAAAGGGGGAGTCCCGCACATATCACAGAGAAGTATTGTTCCGCATACCCATAGCAAAGCTCCTCGGCAGGGTTTGCCCCGAACAGGCGGAGTACCTGTGGCCTGAATGCGAACCCTGCCGAGCACAAAACGATGGACATACTCACGAGAAGCAGCAGCCCGTTCCCTACGGCCTTGTCAGCCATGTCCTTGTCCTTCCTGCCAAGGTTCAGGCTGAAATTCGCCGCGCTGCCGTCGCCCACGAGCAGGGCAATCCCCAGGGCAAGAACCGTGAACGGATAGACGATGTTCGTGGCCGCATTGCCGTATGCCCCCGCGCTGCTCCAGCCGATGAAAATCTGATCCACGATGTTGTACAGTGCCGCCACCAGCATGCTGATTACGCACGGCACGGAAAAGTGCCTGATCAGCCGCCCGATTCTCTCCGTTCCCAAATCATATTCTTTCATAGATACCTCTGTAGACAAAAAAACGGCGGAAGCGTTTTCCATAACTGGACTTACGCTTCCGCCGCTCGTTAGATGCACCTATTAAAGCGGAAATCTTTAGGAATGTCAAATATGCCCTGCCTATAAAATTCTGTAATCGTCCCGTAATCGTCCTTGAATTCCTTCCGCCTGCGTGTTATAATTTCCGTCAAGCTTGGCAAAGCATGGTATTCCAGAACAAGGGATGCCATGCTTTTTTTTATGGGGGCTTGCTGCATCTAAAGGAGGGCATATGAGATATAAACATCTGAAGTTGGTGATGGACATAGCAATGACGATTCTGTTTGTGCTTATGTTCAAGAAGAATGTGCTGGGTCTTTCGTTCCATGAGATAGGGGGTGTTGCAGTCTGTGCGCTCTTCATCGTCCACACGGTTATGAACCGGGCATGGGTTGTTGCAGTCAGCAGGAACCTGTTCAGCAAAAAAACTCCTGCGAAAGTCCGGATCCGGTACGCTGTCGATGTCCTGCTCCTGCTTGATGTTTTCGCCATCCTGTTCACAGGGCTGGGCATAAGCAAGAAAGTCTTCAAAATCATCGCATTCCTGCCGGGGTGGGCCATTCCGATTCACATGCTACTGGGCGGCATTGCCTTAGTGCTGGTGGGCATCCACGTTGGGCTGCACTGGGGCTGGATAAAGGGAACGGCATTCGCAGGGTTGAAAGGCAAAAAGAGAACCGTGATGAAAGCGTTCGGCTGCGTCCTGCTTGCGGCGTTCTTGTGCGGAGGAGCATACTCGTTCATACGGAGTGACTTCAAGAATTGGATGACCCGTCCCTTCGCCAGCGGGAGTCAAGTTGAGCGGCGGATTCCGCCAGATGCTGCCCCCGGGCAGTCCGGCGCAAGACAAGGAGGGCGGCCGCAGCAGCCCATAACAGCAGGCAATGTCGCCAAGGTGTTCCTGACGTTTCTCTCTATGATGATTCTCATCAGCACCGTCACCGCATCCGCAGAACGGCTGGTTGGTGCAGGCAGGACGAACAATGTCCCTGCGAGAAAACAAACATATTGATTATGGTGAGTCAAAGGAGTTGCATTATGAACAAATTCTTTCGGGCAGTTTTTCTGCTTATGGCGGTTCCGGCAGCTATGCTTGTTTTTGCCTGTGAGAGCACGGGGAAGGCTTCAGCGTCAAAGAGCGGCAGCTCTGCGGGCATGGGTCTCCCTAAAATAGACATGACGGCGTGGCAATACAACGCCGGAGACGACGTGTATTATCAGACGGGCCTCTCCTACGCGGCAACCCCGGCGGATTCTACCTATGAAACGATGGGTATCTTCGTGCCGGGCGCATATTTCGATGCAAAAGAGAACGGGGACGGCACGTATTCTGTCAGCGTCAGGAAGGGCGGCAAGGCAGGGAGCTACACGGTGAAGAATGCGCCCGCCGTGATTCTCGTTGAGACTCCCGGATATTCCGCATGCAATCCTCCGTCGGGCTACGTTTCCTCAGTGAAGGAGTTCACGGATGCGGGTATCATCTATATATACCCCGGATGCCGGGGACGGACTCACGGTGCGCCCGCAGGTGTCACTGACCTGAAAGCCGCGATCCGCTACTGGAGGTACAATGCCGACCTGCTGCCTGGCAGCAGCGGGCGGATTTTCTCATTCGGCATGAGCGGAGGCGGGGCGCAGAGCGCGCTCCTTGGGGCGACGGGGAACAGCCCGCTGTACGAGCCGTACCTTAAGGCAATCGGAGCCGTTCAGGACATGAGCGATGCCGTCACGGGGGCAATGTGCTGGTGCCCGATTACGAACCTGGACATCGCAGATGAAGCCTATGAGTGGAACATGGGCGCGTCCCGCAGCAATCTTGACGATGAGACACAGGGCATCTCCGTTTCCCTCGCACAGTCCTTCGCCTCATATATAAACAGCATAGGCCTGAAAGACGAGAACGGGAAAATCCTCACGCTCGGGGAATCCGACGACGGACTTTGGCAGGCAGGGAGTTACTACGAGTACACGAAGGCATTCATAGAAGATTCCCTGAACAAATTCCTTGCGTCCACTGAGTTCCCCTATGACGCGGGCAAAGCC
>CACYDQ010000464.1 GCA_902773215.1 uncultured Spirochaetaceae bacterium
TGAGTCAGCCATAGTAGGCCTCCTTAAAATGTGCTTCGGAGGGGCAGCCGTTCAACGAACGCTTGTGCGCCCCTTCCTGCACATAATGTACGTCAGAAAGAAGACCGCGAAATGTAGTAAATTCGACAAACTTGAAAAAAATGCCACGATGGCACGACCGTACGCCTTGCTACGGTTATGGGTATCACCATGATAGACATTCTGGTATCACCATGATAGACATTCTGGTACCACCACGATGTCCATTCTGGTGCCACCATAATGAGCTATCTGGTATCACCACGATGGGCTATCTGGTATCGCAAAGATAGACATTCTGGTGCCACCACGAAGAGCATAATTGGCAACATCTCCAACATCAGGAAAGACAGGCAGAATTTAACAGGAAAAACTGGACGGGAACAAATGATGAATCGGCCGGGCGATTGTCACCTTGAACTGCTCGCCGCTCCTGTCGTTCACCAGCTCAATGTCCGGCTGCGCCTTAAGCGCCCGGGCGATTCCAGACCAGCTCCCGCAAAGCGATTTCAGAAATCTCCAGGATTCCGGTACTGTTGAAATCCTGCCCCTGCTGCGTGTGATGCAGGTTCCGCCTGAAAAAATCTATCGTGCTGTCGAAAATGTGGGGAATCGTCCCGGTTATGTCCTGGCTGTCGCGGTACTCGCTGCCCGCGATGTCATTCCCCCAGAAGGAGACTGCCTTCACGCAGAAAGCAGGCCGGTACTTCTGCGGATTCCTGCCAAAGAAAAGCAGCCCCGCCAGGCTCAGCCGCCCTTCCTTCAAGATATTCAGATTTCCGCAGAGGTTTTCCGTGACCTCCTCGGTCGAATGCTCGTCTCCGTCAATCTTTGAAAGGTAGGGAAGAACCCGCTCCTTGTCCACATCCTGAAAACCCGTTCCGGGGACAATCATCTCGTCAATGTAAACAAGCCCGCTCTGCTGGAACAGCCTCAGCTGCTCAGCGTTATCAGTGAGCCGCCGCTTGTCCCCGCCCTGCTTCACCCAGATGCAGCCAGTCCGGTCCTTATAAGGCTTGGCAATCCCGTCCTGAATTGAGACCACAAGGACATGCTTCTTGTCCACAGGGACAACCTCTGTAGTCACGAAGACCTGAGGCTTCACAAAGTCAGAGGCAATCGTGGCTATCCTGTTCCCCGTAGACTGAAGCTCCTCATAACTGAGCCCGCACGGCTCCCCGGTTCTGTCCTCAATTCCGAAGAATATCTGTCCGCCACCGCAGTTTGCCATTGCGGCCATTTCCGCCGCAATGCTGTCCGGATTGTCAAGCTTCTCCTTGAACTGGGCACGGCTGGTCTCGCCGCAGGAGATTATTTCCAGTAATTCAGATTCAAGCATGTCTGAACTGATTATAGCACCCGGCCGGGAGGCTGTCAAACAGGACCCGGCGGGCGGAGGCTGCCCCCGCCATGCCCAGTGGAAAAGATGTATAACTGATTGAAACTTCGGCTTTGCTACTAAGCTTCCATAAGTGGAACGCCCGTATTGTTGATGAATAAAGAAGGCGTTGAAAACGTCATGTCTCCCAGGAGCGAACCTATCTGCACTATGACAACAGCCTCTGATCCGTCCTTTTCAACAATCAGCCCGCCCAGAGACTTATTTCCTTTTAGTTTCCCGTTCATTGAGCCCTGCTCTTTTCCGTCAATAAAAAGAGTAAGTGTATCTTTAAGCATTCCACTCTTAACAGTTACGCGTATCGTATGGCCGTTCCAGACTGCTTCGTATGCACTACTGAATAGTCCCATTGTTCTCCTCCTTGCAGGCTAGTTCTTCTTGATATAGAAATCCCGGTATTGGTCCGAACGATTTTTTTCGTATGGATTGTATGCCAAAAAGCGTTCTTCTTCGCCATCGGCACCATGCCAGTACCCCTCCTCTTTATCATACTCAATATCTTCAGGATTCGTATCCTCAGGATAGAGAGTTTCACAAAAGTGGTAGCCGTATATTTTCATGAACTCAAGGACTTCTTTCTTGATGCCTGACATAGGTTGCACATTAAGTCCGGGAATAGAATCACCCCAATAGCTAATTTCAAAGGAACGATCGCTTTCAGATACATAGGGAGAAGGTAATTTATACCGATCCTTTTTCTGGAACGACTCAATAGTTATCCGACCTTCAAAAATTTGAAGTTTCAGGGCATTACAGTCTGTAATCTTTGGTCCACTAACAGTATAGTGACTGGAACCAATTCCCTTCATGTCACAGAATTTCCCCTCCTCAGCGAGATACTTATACAGATCATTAATCAACTGTCTATTCATACTTAATTTCCTCCAGTATTTTACTTCGTATTCTATTTCCAGATTTTGTGCCAGTATTACTTCTTAATGGTTTGTTGAACCAAATAATAAGGCTGCTCTAGTGTTATCACTTTCATTGTCTGTATTCCTCCTGCATCATGGTTACCGTCTTGCTGCCATCAAAACAAATCTTCGCTATCATCAGGTGTTTTCAGCAGATTCCGTATGTCATCAGTGGGATATTCGCAGTCATCAATAAGCACCGTGTCTCCCGCAAGCTGCTCATCTGATATACCGACACAGGTGTATTCTCCGTTTCCATAACTTGCAAGGTATGCCGCCTCTTGATTGTGGGAGTCACTGATATCGTCATTTCCCAGGTCAAGTTCCTCCCTTGATGCCTCATAGTCTGCTTCTTCTTGTGCCTCTATGAATTCCTCTGCATCAAACCTGCTGTAAAAAGCGGCACGGGGTTCACCTTCATTCATGACCACATATACCATGGATTTTCCTCCTCTCCTTCACCGCAGCGAAAACTTGCCCTGTGCATGCAGGGCAAGATGGTGTCCCATATTTTCCTCCGCTGGTAAAGATAGCGACTGAATGACATTCCCTGAATGTCAAAGTTTGCTTCAGAATACCATAAAATGCAGCAGATAGTGACAAGCACTGAATGTCAAAAAATGTATGTTCAAGAACAAAAACGGGGATTCCAACAATATCTCTGGGGCAAACATTGCCCGTATCCGCAAGGGGATGTCGCCGACCGTCTCCCAGCGGGCGCTGGCTGACAGCCTGCAGCTGCACGGGATAGACGTGGACAAGAACGCCGTCCAGCGCATCGAGTGCGGGAAACGCTTTGTCACGGACATTGAGCTTGTCGCGATTGCGAGCGTACTCAATGTTTCGGTGCTGGATTTACTGGCGGAAGAAAACGAATCGAAACAGGAAATCCTCAATCAAGATTGATTTTATCCCTAATAGTGTAAGGCAAACGAAAAAGTTCCAAGCAGAGCGTTTGCATGCGTAAGGAAGGATATAAAAAAGCCCCCAAGCCAGCTTACAGGCTCAGGGGCTTTTCCATAGCAAACTAAATCAAATTAGAAGCTGCCTGCCACGGCGACCGCACAGGCGACCGTGCAGCCGACCATCGGGTTGTTGCCCATTCCCATGAAGCCCATCATCTCGACGTGGGCAGGAACGGAAGACGAA
>CACYDQ010000465.1 GCA_902773215.1 uncultured Spirochaetaceae bacterium
CCATGCTGAAGCCTATCCCGGAATAGGAGTTCCAGTACTCGTCCAGGAGCTCCACGCCAAAGAAAAGCGGGTCGTCGCTGTTGACCGTGATGACTATCCCCTTGTCAAAGAAGAGCCGCATCGGGTGATCGGCAAGGTGCTGCACGTATTTCTTGGTGAACACGTTGCTCATCGGGCAGATTTCAAGCGGGATTTTCCGCTCGGCAAGGGCCTGCATAAGCTTCTCGTCCTCGAAAGAGGAAATGCCGTGCCCGATCCGTGACGCGTGCAGGATGTCAATCGTGTCCCAGACAGACTGCGGCCCGTCGTCCTCGCCCGCATGGGCGACAGCCACAAGCCCGTTGACCCGTGCCTTCTCAAAGACCTCGCCGAAGAGCCGCGCGGGGCCTTTCTGCTCGGAGCCGCCCAGCCCTATGCCGATTATCTCGGGAATCCTGCATGCCAAAAGGAGCTGCAGGTTCTTCTCCGCGTTCTCAAAGCCGAAGGTACGCGACACGTCAATCAGCATCCTGACCTTCACGCCGGTCTCCGCCTCTATCTTGGCGATGTTCCGGTGGTAGACGGCGACCAGGTCCGAGAAGTTCCAGCCCTTCTTGATGAAGGCGCTCGGGGCGGCGAAGACCTCCGCATAGGAGATGCCGTTCCGCAGTATATAGTCCTTCAGGTCAGAGAAGACATAATCGAAGTCATCCGGCGTGTCATAGAGGTCCTGCACCGCAAGATAGGCCTGAATAAAGCCGTCCAGGTTGGAATAAGTGAAAATCCGGTCGATTTCCGCCTGCGCCTCCGCCTCAGTCGAAGACGGATGCCGCCGCATGTAGAAGCTAAGGATTGTCTTCATGCTTATGACTGCCTCTATGTGCAGGTGCAGTTCCGCCTTGGGGACGCCCTTCAGGAACGCGCGGAATTCTTCTTTGTCCATCTCTGTTTCCTTCCATAATAATGTGTATATGTACGGTGCGGAATCTTATAAGTGCGCGCACCGTGCACACACCGTGCAGTTATAAGTGCAGGCACCGTGCACGCACCGCGCACGCATCATGCGCGCACCGCGCACACTACCGTGCAGACATTATAACATATTCTTGTGCTTTGTGGGGAAAAAATTTGAAAAGGGCGGAAACCCGGTATACATCAGATATTCCGCCCCGTAAACCTAGAATTTCTTGCCCATGATGGCCCGGACAATCGCTATCAGGATGCAGGTACCGATGACACCGATGATGACCTGGCCGATAAAGCCTGCGAAGCTGATTCCGAGAAGCCCCGCAAGCCAGTTGCCGAGCGCGCCTCCGACGATTCCCAGCAGGGCCGTGAACCAGAAGCCGTGGGAGCTTCCCATGAACATTCCGGCCAGCCAGCCGATCAAGGCTCCCACCAAGATGCTGATGATAAGACTAACAAGCATATTTTCCTCCTGTAATAGGGTAAAAATTGAAAAAGTCCCTTGCGGGATGGCTCTTATTATAGCACAAGTCGTGCGATTTTGGTATAGTAAGGGTAACAAATTTCGCAAAAGCAGAGGTTTTTATATGTCTACATCTATCGCTTGGAACAACTTGGACACGCTGGAAAGCTTCAAAAAGCTCCAGTCCCTCAAAGGCAGGGTCTCGGTCGCAAAGGAGCTGTCAGGCCCGGAAGCCACGGACCGGATAGGCAAGTATTCGATACAGATGGGCGGAGGCCTGACATACAACTACGCCGCCAAGCAGGTTGACAGCCAGATTACCGATGTTTTCCAGAAGCTCGCGGACGAGGCCGCCCTGACGGACAAGTACGAGGCCCTCTACAACGGTGAGGTCATAAACCTGGGCGAGAAGCGCATGGTGCTGCACCAGCTGACCCGCGGCCAGCTGGGCAAGGATGTCGTCGCGGACGGCACGAACAAGCGGAGCTTCTACGTGGAGCAGCAGAAGAAAATTGCTGACTTCGCCAAAGACGTGCATTCCGGCAAGCTGGTCAATGAGAAGGGCGAGAAGTACACGTCCGTCTGCCAGATTGGAATCGGTGGCTCAGACCTGGGCCCCCGCGCCATGTACCTCGCGCTTGAGAACTGGGCCAAGGCCAAGGGCTGCTTCAAGATGGACGCGCACTTCATCTCCAACGTCGATCCCGACGACGCGGCCTCCGTGCTTTCTTCCATAGATATAGCGAAGACCATCTTCATACTGGTCTCCAAGAGCGGTACGACCCTTGAGACCCTGACCAACCAGTCATTCGTCATTGACTTCCTGAAGAAGGCGGGGCTTGACCCCTCCAAGCACATGATTGCCGTCACGAGCGAGACTTCCCCGCTGGCAAAGAGCCCTGACTACCTTGCCGCATTCTTCATGGACGACTACATCGGCGGCCGCTACTCCTCCACCTCGGCGGTCGGCGGTGCAATCCTGAGCCTCGCATTCGGCCCGGAGGTCTTCGACAAGTTCCTGAAGGGAGCTGCCGAGGAGGACAAGCTTGCGACAGAGAAGGACGTGACCAAGAACGCCGCGATGATGGACGCGTTGATCGGCCTCTACGAGCGCAACGTGCAGGGCTACCCCTCAACGGCGGTCCTGCCCTATTCACAGGCCCTCTCCCGCTTCCCCGCC
>CACYDQ010000466.1 GCA_902773215.1 uncultured Spirochaetaceae bacterium
ATCGTGAGCCACTTCCGCTCGCTCAAGCTGAACCCCGCCGAGGTAAACATGGTGCTCGTCGGCGGCCACGGCCCCTTCTGCTGGGGATCCACGGCGGACAAGGCGGTGTACAATGCCGCCGTTCTGGAAGAAGTCAGCAAGATGGCACTGAACACGCTCCTCATAGAGCCGCGCGCCAACCCGCTTCCCGCCTACATCGTGGACAAGCACTACCAGCGCAAGCACGGACCCAACGCCTACTACGGCCAGGGCAAGAAATAACGCGAGACAGTGCAAAAGGACGTTTGAAACTGCCTCAAGCAAGGAGATTTTGCATGAAAAGGTTCACGGGATATGAAAAGGGCGTTGACTTCGGCGGATGGCTCTCGCAGTGCTCGGAATATACAACTGAGCATTACAAGACTTTTATAGGCGAGGAAGACTTTGCCGTCGTCGCCGGATGGGGGCTGGATCACGTCCGCCTTCCCGTGGACTGGCAGGTTTTCCAGAAGGAGGACGGGTCGCTCATTGAGGAAGGCTTCGGCTACGTCAGCAACGCGATAGCCTGGGCCAGAAAGAACGGCCTGCGCCTGATTCTGGACCTGCACAAGACCCTGGGCTACTCATTCGACGCGGACTCGGAAAAGAACTGCTTCTTTGCGGACGAAAAGCTGCACGGGCATTTCTATACCCTGTGGGAGGAGTTCGCCAGACGCTTCGTCAAGGACGAGGACATGCTGGCCTTCGAGCTCCTGAACGAGGTCACATCTCCTTCCTACAGCGAAGCCTGGAACAAGATAGTCGCGCACACCGTCGGGATCATCAGGAAGTATTCGAAGACGATACAGATACTGATCGGGGGCTACTGGAACAACTCGATTGACGCGCTCAAGGATTTGGATCCGCCCGCCGACGGAAACATCGTCTACAACTTCCACTGCTACGACCCCCTTCTGTTCACCCATCAGGGAGCATACTGGGTTCCGGGTATGCCCAAGGACTTCCACCTGAGCTATCCCTGCGCGTTCAAAGACCACAACGATGCGGCGCGGAAGCTGAAGCTCACCGACTACATCACCCCCGCCGCCGATGAGTCCGCGTCATACGGCAAGGATTTCTTCGTCAAGAAGTGGCAGGCAGGGATCAAAATCTGCGAGGAACGGGATGTCGCCCTCTACTGCGGCGAATACGGGGTGATTGACCGGGCCAGCCCCGAGGACACCCTCGCCTGGTACAAGGACATCAACGCCGCATTCGCCGAGTGCGGCATAAGCCGCGCCGCCTGGAGCTACCGGCGGATGGACTTCGGCATCAGCGACGAACGCATGAAGGGCGTGCTCCCGGGGCTGCTGGAAGCGATGAAGCGCTAGTTCCCGGCTATCTCGTTGAAGAGGGCCTGGTAGAGCAGGGCCTTGTCCTTGTTGGTCTGGTTTATCGTGTTGATCAGGCGCTGGGCCAGCTTGAGCATGACCCGGTAGCCCAAGAGGCTCTGCTTCTGGCACAGCTCGTGGAACTTCTTGCAGGTCAGGACGAGCACCTTGCACTCCTCGTTGGCGGTGACCGTCGCGCTCCTCGTGTCGTTGCTTATCAGGGCGGTCTCGCCAAAGAAGATGTTCATGCTCGCGTTCAGGTCTGCGAGGGCAATGGGGTCGCCCGCAGGGGTGGCACGCGAGATGTGCACGGAGCCGGAGTAGAGGATGTAGAACTCGTCGCCCACATCGCCTTCTTTTATTATCACCTGCCCGGGCTTGAACGTCTTTATACCGATTCCCTCGTACAGCTGCGCAAGAATTGCCTTGTCCTCCGCCTTCGCCGGATTGAAATCCGAGAAGAGCGGTATCTTGACGAGCTTGGGCAGTATGTCCTCAAAGTTCTTCTTTTCCATAGCCGTACCCCCTTAGTTTGCCTTGCCGCGCACGAAGATTGCCTTGGAATGCCTGGGAATGACGAAGGCGGACGCCGGGGCCAGGACCGGCTCGTTGCTTTTGAGCAGCTTGACTTTCTGCAGGTTGTCGATGATCTTGCTGATGTCCGGGTTCTTCTGCGCCTCGCGAAGGGCTTCCGTCCGCCGGTGGTGGAAGTTGCCGGAGTTGAGCAGCACGCCGATGAGCAGGCCGTGCTGGTCGCGCTTGTCCGCCTCGTATGCCTTGAGCTCGCCGTAGGTTTTGCCTATGAATTCATGAGGGATATCCCCGATCAGGATGCCGGATGTAGCGTCGTTGCCGCTTATCAGCGTACTGATGACGTGGCTGTACCCCTGACCGCTGGAAGCCGTCGC
>CACYDQ010000467.1 GCA_902773215.1 uncultured Spirochaetaceae bacterium
TCCTTCATCGAGACCAGGCTGTCCGCGCTCTGGATTTTGCCGCTCGCCTTGCCGATTGCGGCCTGGTTCTTGGCCTGCTGGACGCCGGGGTTGTTGGCCCCGCCCTTGACGGGAATCTCGTCCGTCGTGGACGGCTTCATCTTGCCGATGGCGATCTCACGGATCCACTCGTCCGTATAAAGGATGGGCTCGCCCGTGTAGTTGTCAAGTATCGCCTTGGCAAAGAATTCCTTCTGCTCCGGGCTGAACAGCGAGGGCAGGACGACCCCGTAGCGCATGGCGAGCCGCTTGCAGAGGGGCAGGCGGGTGTTGACCATCTTGGGCGCGAGGGTGCGCAGGAAATTCCAGTACACGGAGACAATCTGCTGGCGGTAGACCGTGCGGTCCTTCTTGTCCGTGCAGTTGAGGTACTTGACGAGTATGGCATGGAGCCTCTGCGCGCTCTCCCCCTCACCGCCGAGGGTTGTCTTGTAATATGCAGGATCCTCGAAGACTTTGTTCGGCGTGTCTTCAAAATATTTTGCGATGGGAGCGAAATACTTGACCGTAAGGTCCACATCCGCGACGTTTCCGGCACCGATGGGTGCTTTCTGGACCCCGGACGGACCGGCTTTGCCTTGGGAACTGGCAGCAGGAGCGGAGGAGCTGTCATCCTCCTCGAATTCCGCCGCCGCCGCGAAATCGTCCGCGTCCCCGGCCTGAACTGAAGGATCATCCTCCAAATCTGCAATCAAAGAGTCGATATCCCCGGTGAAACCTTCCTTTTCTTCCATCAAAAACTCCAAATCACATAAGAATTCTATTCTATTATATCACGCTCCCCCGTAACTATCAAGGCTGAAACTCACGGAAATTTCCTTTTGGGGCACGCACAAGCGCATCCTCCACGTCCTTTATGACCGCCTCCGGGGTGGAGGCCCCCGCCGTGATGCCGACGCGCGGCAGGGCAAAGAACTCACCCCGTATCACCGAGGCATCCTCAATCAGGTCGGCGAGGGGCACGAGGCTTTTTGCCCGCTCGTAGAGGCGGCGGGTGTTGGCGGAGGACCTGCCCCCGATGACGATGATGCCGTCCACCTTCCCGGCGAGCTCCACGAGCGCGTCCTGCCGCTCCATCGTCGCCGAGCATATCGAGTCAAAGACGACCAGCCCGGCAACCCGCTCCCGCAGGACTTCGTTTATGCGGGCGAACTCGGAGGGGCTGAAGGTCGTCTGGGCAATCAGCACCGTCTTGTCCGGCAGGCTCCCCCCGGAAGCAAGCTTCCCGGCCTCATCCGCGTCCTGCACGACGAACACGCGGCCGCCTTCCCCCGCGAAGGAAGAGACGCTCGTCACCTCCCCGTGGTTCCGGTCGCCCGCAATCACGACGGCGTAGCCCCTGCCGCTCCACTCCCGCACCCGCTTCTGGCTCAGGTGCACCTTGGGACAGGTCGCGTCTATGACCCGCGCCCCCGCCTGCTCCAGGGCAGCCGTCACCTGCGGGGTCGTCCCGTGGGCGCGGATGACCACCGAGGCCCCCTCCAGGCCGCCGAAGGATGCGGCATCCGGGGAAAGGACGGACAAACCCCTCCGCTCCAGACCGGCGAGCACCGTCGGATTGTGGATGAGCGGCCCCAGGCTGCACACCCTGCCCTGCCCGTCCCCGGGAGACTCACAGTCAGCCAGCGCCTGCTCCGCCTTCTCGACGGCCCGCCTGACCCCCATGCAGAAGCCCATGACGGACGCACGTATCACTTCCATAACACCCCCTTGGACAGGGACCTCTGCGCCAGCGCGGGGTTGCTCCGCAGCATGGAAAGCAGCAGGCCCACGGGAACCTTGATGAGGATGCAGTCGCTTGTGGCCAGCGCGTCCTCGTCCCGCTCCTGCTGGGACAGGCATGCGTCCTCACCGAAGAAAGCCCCCTCGTCCAGGTAACGGATGCTGTTCTTGCCCGACAGCATCACCTCGCCCTCCGCGAGGTAGTACGAATACTGCCCCGCTTCCCCCTGCCGGTACACGTAGCTGCCCTTCTTCAGGCAGAGGATGTTCTCCTCCCGCTCCAGCAGGGCATCGGGCTTTATGAAGATAAGCCGCTTGAGCGAGGCCTTGATCTTGGTCTCGTTCCTGCCGGGAAGGGAGTACAGCTCCCCCAGGACAAGGCTGTCAAAGAACTGGTTGACGAAGAGCAGCTGGGCAAAGAAGAGGAATATAAGGAAGAAGAAGTAAACCTCAAGCAGGAGGACGATCGCGTTGCTCAAAACCCCGTAGACCGTATTGTAGCGGTTGACGTTGATAAAGAGCTTCATGACCTTGCGGAAGCCCCAGAAGGAGAAGGTGCAGAGCAGGGCCGGCATGATGCACTGGGCGAGCGTCGGCCTCGTGCGGCTCAGGAACTTGTAGACGATGACGCAGCCGATGAAGAGGAGGATGAAGGGAAAAGTCCCGGCTATCAGCTCGGCAAAGGCATCCATCAGGTCGGGGTAGGCCAGGGTCAGCTCGTCCAGTATGGGCAGGCGGACGACGGAGCGGAAGCTTACCAGAAGGAAAACCA
>CACYDQ010000468.1 GCA_902773215.1 uncultured Spirochaetaceae bacterium
CACGACGGGTATCAGGAGCGTCGTGACAAAGCCGAACCCTGCCATAAATATACCGAATATCGCGGAACCCGACAAGAGCCAGGTCTTTTCCTGCCTGGCCCGCTCCAGGTTGCCCTCGCCGAGCGTCTTGCCGATGATGACCCCGGTCGCTGAGTAGATGCCCCCGAACGCGACGAAGAAGAGGTTCGCTATCGCAAAACTTGAGGCCATGCCGGAGACAACCTCCGCCCCGCCCCTGCCGTTGTAAATCGCCGTCGTAATCGTCTCGGAGAGCACCCAGACCATCTCGCAGAAAAGAACGAGCGATCCCTTCTTGAGGATTTCCCGGAAGAGCTTGCCGTCAATCTTGAACAGCTTGGACAGCCGCACCGCGAATTCCGGCTTCTTCCCCATGTAGACCGCAATGAATATGACGAACTCAACGCCGCGGGCTATGACCGTCGCTATCGCCGCACCCTGTACCTCCAGGCGTGGGAAGCCCAGGTTCCCGTAAATCAGGAGCCAGTTGAAAAAGGTGTTCGTCAGCGTCGCAACGATCGTCACGATGAGCGGAATCTTGACGCTCCCCATGTCGCGCAGAGAGCTTGCGACGCACATGGAGACCGTCATCGGCGGCCCCATGAAGAAGGCGATTTTCATGTAGCGCACGCCCTCGTCCAGTATCTGCTCCGCCTGCGTGTTCCCGATCAACATGAGGGAGAGCACCTGGCGGGGGAAGACGACGCAGACCAAGAAATATGGAAGAACCGCGACCAGCCCCATGACGAGCTTGAAGCGGAAAGCCTGCCCCATTCCGTCCTTGTCCTTCGCGCCGAAGAACTGGGTCATGAAGATGCCGCCGGACATGCAGATGGTGTTGACGTAAATCATGAACACGAACAGCACCTGCCCCGCGACGTTCACGCCGGACATGGAGATGTCCCCCAGCCCGGACACCATGAAGTTGTCTATGAGCGACACCATGCTCTGGATGAGCTGCTGGAGCATAATCGGCAGGGCGATGGCCAGCGCGTTCCTGTAGAATTTCGCGGGGGCGAACAGGCGCACGCCCCCATCCTTGTAAAGCATATATACCTCAATGAAGAGCTGTCAGGGGTGAAATCTGATATGCAACAGTTGTTATGCGATGGATTATATGCCTCTTGCCGCGGACTGTCAAGTGGACACGGTGGATGGGATGCTCTTTGGAGCCGCTCAAACAAAATCAAGTTCTACAAGCAGTTACAATCACATTGTCACGTTTTGGCTACAAAAAACGAAAAATTTAGGGTACCCCTAAACGAGCGTTTAGGGGGGACATAAACGGGCGTTTATACGTCCAGCCGGAAAAGCCCGTGGCGGTTGCAGTAGGCATACAGGTACTTCACGCCGTCAATCTTGAAGCGTGCCTCCGCGCCCTGCTCCGGGTAGAATTTCACGAGCTGAACCCTCTGGTCGGACACTGCCATGACGAACGAGATGTAATGCTCCTTCGTCATCGGGTGACTGACGGAGACGAAGTATTCGTCCTCCACAAGCTCCAGCCTGATTGCGTGCTCCTCATCTGCCGCCTCCGCCTCCTGCGCGGGCAGCGTAATGCCGCAGCAGCTTACGACCGCATCGCCGCATGACTGAATCACGTTGCCACAGACAGGACAGACATACAGCCGGCTCCGTGCCATGTTCGCGGCCCTGTTCCTGTTCATGATGCAGTCCCCGGAAAGCAGCTCGATTACGGAGATACCCAGGGCCTGTGCCAGCGGCTCCAGCAAACTGATGTCAGGAAAGCCCCTCCCGGTTTCCCACTTGCTGACCGCCTTGCCCGAGACGCAGATTGTTTCCGCCAGCTGCTCCTGCGTCAAAGCTTTTCCTTCACGGAGCCGTTTTATCACGGCCCCGGTAACATAACTGTCCGTCATTTTTCTTACCTCCATACGGTTCGTTATGCCGAGATTCTAGCACAAGCGGGAGGAGGAAGCCAGCTACTTATCGTAGACAGAAAAAGCCCCCCAGAAAGCTTTCCTCTCCGGGGGGCTTCACAAGAACAAACTACCTGTTGTGGCTGTAGTTCGGGCTGTACGTGTCGTACGTCTGCTTGGGGTCGTAGGTACCGCTGCGGTACTCGCCCGAGATGGACGGTATCTCCAGCTTCATGCCCGGCAGAATCAGGTTGGGGTTGTCCGGATCGGGCAGCTTCTCCCTGTTGGCATGGTAGAGGTTCTCCCAGAGCCAGGGATTGTTGTAGACGTAGCTGCGTCCCGAAATATTCCAGAGACAGTCCCTCGTGATTTCCCACGGCTGCACGATGTAGAACTTGGGCAGTCCGTACAGGCCCTTTATGCCTGACAAGGTGTCCAGAACCTTCTGCGCCAGGTACGAGGCGTTGTCATAGTCCTCGGAATCCAGGGCATCCACCGCCTCGTCGTAGTAATCAGAAGCCGCGTTGAAAGCAACCGGGTAGTTCTCGTCCGCGCCAATCTTGCGCGCGTAGTCCAGCCGTTCCTTTGCCTTGGCAAGCAGAGCCTCGGCCTCGGCCCTCTTCCGCATGTTCCTGATGAACTCTTCGGAAAGGGCGGCATTCTCCGCAGCCTTCTCCGAGTACTCTATCGCCAGGTCGTAGTCGCCAGCGTCCAGAGCCTTGTCGGCCTTGACCGCATACTCCTCTGCCAGCTTCTGGTACACATTATCCTTGTAGCTGTACGTAACCGCGAAGGCAGAAACCCCCGAAACAAACAACGCCAAGATGACGCCCGTAAGCTTCTTCATCATAAGTCACCTCCATCGGCATCCAGCTCCTCGTCTATCTCGACATAGGAGTTCTCGGCTTCCGTGAAATCATCGTCCTCAAGGAGCTTGGCATCGTGATCCTCGATTCCGTCAATCTTCTCGGTCAGCGGATCGGTCTTGTCAGCCTCATCGGCGACACCCCAAGCGTGGTTGACCTTCTTCTTGGCATCGCTGATTCTCTTCTGGGCCTCGGCGCGTGCGGCCGCAACTTCCTTATACAAGGTCGCAAAGATGTCCCTCGCCCTCGTATAGTTCTCGATGGACTCATCAACGCTGCCCGTGACATAGTTGGAGTCGCCGGCGCGGAACTCGGACACGCCGTCATCGTAATCATCCTTGCGTGAGACTGAGGCCTTGACGCTGTCCGCCTGCTTCTTGGCCTTGAAGGCCTCGGTGCGCATGTTGTTGGCAGCAGCCTTGAGCACGTTGGTGAAGTCGGTGTTGGCCTTCGTCGCCTTGTTCAGGAACTGGGTGCCTGCATCGGACTCGCCGGACCTGAGCTCCTCAAAGAAGCTGTCGCTGTCCGCCATGATTTCCTCAAGCTCCTCAAGCAGCTTTGCGCCCTCATTGTAGGCCCGCTGGTTGTTGGAGGCGTAGCCGTTGTCGTCTATCAGCTTCTTCTTGGCCTTGGCCTCCTCGTACTGCGCGAGCCCCTCATAGGCCGCATTTATCTGCCGGAGGATGTTGGTCATCTCGGGGCTGATGCCCTCAGACTCCGCCAAAGCCCTCTGCCTGCGGTATTCCTCGTCGAGCGCGTTGAAGAAGTCCGATGTCGCGTCATCATCCTCCGCGCCAGCATCTATCGCTCTCTCACGGGATTTTTCTATCATTCTGAAGAGGGCGTTATAGTTCTTCGCGGTATTCTCGTCGAACTCTTCGTCATCGCCATCATCGTATCCGTAGCCGGAGCCCGAGCCTGAACCGGAGCCGCTGCCGTCAGACCCATCGGAACCGTTCCTGCCATTGCCGGAACCATCATCGTCATCGCCATAACCGTTCCTGCCATTGCCAGAACCGTCATCAGTAAGGCTGTTGCCAGATCCTGAACCGGAGCCGGAATCAGAACCGTCGCCATCTATACCGGAGCCGGTGCGTGACTGCGAAGAGGAACCTGCCCCACCGCTGTTTTTGGAATCATCTTTCGGAGTAGAACCACATGCCACAAAGAACAGGGAACTTGCCGCGAGAAGAATAAGCGCAAGACGCTTTAACTTGGTCATTTTTCCTCCCATGTTTTAACTATAATACCACATAGATTGTCGGCCTTTCAGAGAAGCTTTTTTACAGTTAAACTTCCACTATTATAGCTTTTGTGGTATTATATATAATAAACGAACGCTTGTTAAGGAGGAAACGCACATTTATGGCAGATTCGTTCAAATTCGACTTTGCGGACAATAACGACCGGAAGGTTATATCCGAGGGGAAAGGCGGCTGGAACCTGGAGCTCAACCTGGTCTCCTGGGGCGACCGCCCGGCAAAGTATGACATACGGTCATGGTCACCCGACCATGAGAAGATGGGCAAAGGAGTCACGATGACCCTTGACGAGCTGAAATCCCTCAAGGCCATACTCAACGGAATGGACTTGTAGGCTTCCGCCGGGGAGCTTATAGCCTCATCAGCCTGTGCACGTAGCGCCCCGTATCCTTAACCACAATAGGGTTCAGCCAGAGCAGGGCCGTGTAGAGCTTGGTGAAAAAAAGGGAGACAGGACCTATAAGATTGTGCTTCTTAAAGAAGCGTATGGCTGACAGGCTCATCTGTATCCTGGAGAAATCCGTCTGGTCCTTGACCTCATATTTGCCCCTGACCGAAGAGGCTCCCTCCAGATGGACTATCCGAGGCCCGTCAATCAGGCAGGGCTTCTTCCCGGCCGAAGAGAGGGCATACTCCAAATCCACCTCCTCGTAGTACATGAAATAGCCCTCGTCAAAGCGCGCATTCTTATCATTTAAAAGGAAGAGATCTGCCCCGGTCACGTAGCCGACCGGGCCGACGATTTTCTCCACGGGGGGATCCAAGTCCTTGACGGGGCGAAGGGGCTTTCTGAACGCATAGTGCCTGAGCGCGACCTTGTATGAGCGGAGGCAGAGCTTCCGCTGATTCTTCCTGAATGCAGAGGCAGACTCGAAGCGGCCGTTCCTGTTTGCCCCGGAAGAAAGGCAGAGGCGGCCATCCGGCCAAATCAAATTGCAGCCCAAGGCCCCCAGGTTCTCATCCGGGTGAGCTTCCCAGTAATCAAAGAAGATTTTGATGGCATTGTTCAATAGCAGGGTGTCGCTGTTCAGATAGAAGACATATTTGCCGGAAGCCCTATCCAAGGCGCGGTTGTTCGCGGTTCCGAAGCCCAAGTTCGCCCTGTTCTCCACGAGGAGCACCTGGGGAAATTCCTGCGTGACCATAGCGACAGACCCGTCAACCGAACCGTTGTCGCTGACGATGACCTCGAAGCGGAGCCCCTCCGTCTGCGCATATATTGAAGCAAGGCAGTCCCTGAGAAGCTTGCAGGTATTGTAGTTCACTATTACGACCGAAACATCGCAGGGCTTCCTTTCCGGTTCAGTCACCGCTCTGTTCCTGAAGCCCGGAAGAATTATCCTGCAGATATCCTCGGCACAGTCCCGCCAGCCCCGCCACTTGATGCGGGGAAGAGGAACATTTCCTTCCATATATAATGCTATCCACCGCTCCAAAGCGGAGGCAAGGCTTTCTGCAGAGTCCCCGGAGAAATAAAAGGCACCCTCCCCGCCCAGCTCCCGGTAGACCTGTATGTCACGGAGGATCAGGGGAGTTCCAAAGGCCGCGGCCTCCGTCACAGGAAGCCCGAATCCCTCCGCGAAGCTTGCCGAAATGTAGGCGTCGCTTTCCGCATAGAGGGCGGCAAGGTCATCGTCGCTGACGTAGCCTTCATGCCAGATGAGGGACGTGCCATAGCGGGGATTGCTCCGGATAAGCTCCTCAACCTCCCCTCCCCCCCCGTAAGAGGGGCCGACGATGGTCAGCTTAAGGTCCAGCCCCTTGTCCCACAAAAGACCGAAAGCTGCCAGAAGCTGAGCGTAGCCCTTGCGTTTCTCCATCGCCCCCACGGACAGGAAGGAGATCTGCCCCTCCTTGTGCAGGGGGCAGGGGCGTGACTGCCCCGGAACCATGCGGAAGGGAAAAGAGGTCCCCGGATACGCAAAATCTATGAGGATACGCTCGTTATAGGCCCTGCTGCCCTTCTGGGCAAAGTACTCCGCAAACTCGTCCCTCGTGCTGCGGGAGTTGGCGATAAGCCCGGTGTAGCGGGAAACGGTGGCAAGCCACTTGGGGAAAGCCCGGATGACGCTCCGCGTGCAATTCTCAGGATGTTTTATAGGGATGAGGTCATGGACATAAAAGTAGACCGGAATACCGTTCCGGTACATTCTGTCCAGGAAGAGCCAGTTCTTCTGCGTCAGGAATTTTGACAGGTCAAGGCCAAAGAATACGTCCCCCGGGGCTACACGAACAGCTTTGCCGCTCTCGGCGGAGTAAAAGCCCGCATGATGGGGACGGGAGCATACCTCCACAAGCCTGTAGGGCAGCTCCATCCCGCGGAGCTCCTCCAGCACGCTCCTGGTCACCCGGGGAACGCCGGAATGCTGGTGCAGCCTGCGGGTTTCGGTGACATCGACGAAGAGGATTCTCTCGCCCGCGGGCCTCTTCCGATCAAAGAGGAAAATCTGGTTTATCAAGCCCCGTATGTTGCCCCTCAGAATCCTGAGCGGAGTGAATATGTCCACGACTACCCCCTGTCCGCCATGAAATCCATATAGCGGCCCGCCACCTCCCGGCAGGGCCCCTCCGCGGCAATCAGGCCGTCATTCAGCCATATAGCCCTGTCACATACCTCGGTCACCTGGGACATACTGTGGGTCACCAGCACTATCGTCGTCCCCGCAGCCTTTATCTCGTTGATTTTAGCCATGCACTTGCTCTGGAAGGCAGCATCGCCGACGGACAGGATTTCGTCCACCAGAAGGATGTCCGCGTCCACGCTTATCGCAACCGAGAAGGCAAGCCGCATGTACATTCCCGACGAATAGGTACGGACGGGGACGTTGATGAAGTTCCCGAGCTCCGAGAAGTCTATGATGCCGTCAAGCCTCCGATCTATCTCCTTTTTGGACAAGCCGAAAATCGAGGCGTTTATGTAGATGTTCTCCCTGCCGCTCATGTCCGGGTGGAAACCCGCCCCCAGCTCCAGCAGGCTGGAGACCCTGCCCTGCTTCTCGATGCTGCCGGACGTAGGATAGATTATCTCGCTGAGGAGCTTGAGCGTCGTACTCTTGCCACAGCCGTTCCTGCCGATCAGGGCGACAGACTCCCCTTTCCTCACGTCGAAGCTGATTCCCCGTAGCACCCTGTGGCGCTCGCTGGCATGCCCCCGTCCCTTGCCAAAGAGAATCAGTCTCTTGAGGCTGAACGCGTTATCGGACTGGACTCTGAAGTCCTTGACCAAATTCCTGACCTCTATGCTGTTCCCAGCCCGCATCACATGACCTCCGCAAAGCCCCTCTGGAGCCTGCCGAACGCAAACCAGCCTACGACAAGGAAAAATATGCCGAAGCCGACGGCGGAGGAGAGCATGGTCAGGTCAGGCACCCGCTTGTAGTACATCACGTCCCGGAAGCAGTTTATGACCGGGGTCATGGGATTCAGGTACCAGAGCCTGAGGAGAAGCGGGGATTTGGAGGACAAGGATATAACCACCTGCTCCTGGGAGAACATCACCGGCGTAAGGAACTGCCAGAGCATCGTCAGTATGCCGAGGAAATAGAAAAGATCACGGAAATATACTGTCAGGGCAGAGAAAAGGAAACAGAGGCCGAGCGCGAGGAAGTACTCGACGACAGCGACCGGGAGCAGATACGGAAGGATGCCCCAGCGGATGCCGAAGCCGCTTATGAGGATGACCGCGAAGACAACCAGATAGGACAGCAACATGTTGATGAAAGCCGCCGTCACGAACGATATGGGCAGCACCTCGCGGGGAAAGTAAATCTTCTTTACCAGGTCCTTGGAACAGAACACGCAGTCCGACCCGCCGCTTACGCATGAGGAGCAGAATATCCAGGGGATAAGCGCAACGAAGAGGAAGATATAGTAATGATCCACGCCGCTTTTCATTATGACGGAAAAGACAAGCGTATAGACGAGCATCTGGAGGAGGGGGTTGATAAAAGTCCACAGGAAGCCGAGCAACGACCCCTTGTAACGTCCCTTCAAATCCCGCCGCACCA
>CACYDQ010000469.1 GCA_902773215.1 uncultured Spirochaetaceae bacterium
GAGATAGTGTCTATGTTCATCTGCTGGCCGTTCATGCCGGTCGCGGCGTTCCACAAGCTTCGTACCATATTACTGCATCCTCTTCTTGTCTTACTTGCTTATACTATCGGACGATTTTACCCGCAACATCAGACCTGAACTTCAGTCGTCTTGGTCCACAGGGTACCCAGCATGTCGTCCTCGGTCTCGATGGACTTCTGGTTGGCCTCGTAGGCGCGGTTCACCTCTATCATCTGCACCATCTCGTTGACGACGTTGACGTTGCTCGTCTCGGTGTAGGCCTGGAGCACCTGGGGCCGCTCGCCTCCTTCGGCGATGTGGTAGGGTCCCGCTATGTCGTTGGTTTTCCAGAAGGACGAGCCCTGCTTCTTGAGGTAGCGCTCGTTGTCGAACCTGACAATCTTGACCCGGTCCACAAGGGCGTTGTCGTCCGCGTTGTAGACCATGCCGTCCTTGTTGACGACGAACTTGTCGTCCTTGACGTGGATGGGCCCGCTCTCCCCCATCACCGGGTAGCCTTCCTTGGTCAGCAGGATTCCCTCTTTGCCGAGATGGAAATTGCCGTTCCGCGTAAAGCGCTCGCCGTCCGGGGTCTGGACCACAAAGAATCCCTTGCCGCTGAGGGCGAAGTCCGTGGACGTGTCGGTGGATTTGAATGAACCCTGATCAAAGTCCGTGTACAGCTCGTTGGTCTCCACTCCCAGGCCAATCTTTCCTATAACAGGGGCAACGTCGGCGGAGCCGAAAGGAGTTTTGTAAACGCCATCCGCCTTGCTCCTGCGAAGGAGAAGCTCGCTGAATTCCTTGCTCACGGGAATATCTTTCTTGAAGCCTGTAGTGTCAACGTTCGCCAGGTTGTTGGAGATTGTGTCCAGCCTGTTCTGCTGGGCGTTCATGCCGCTGGCCCCGATGTACCATCCTCTAATCATGTAGCACCTCACTTTTTTATATCGGCATCTGCCCCGCAAACTTGCGCGGAATCGGAAAACAGTTTTTACCAGATGCACACAGTATAAAAACGTATAGCCTTGACGCTACGCTGGCATTTCTCGCGGGGTGTCCCCGTGTGGAAGTGGCTGCTGGGCATGTAAGGCCGGGCGCAAAAAAAGGTGGCCTCAACGGATGCATAACGGACGTAATCCCGGAAATCACAGATAAAGCGTCCGAAAAACGGACGCAAAATCGGACGTAATTTTTTGCGTTTGCTTTTTCGTCCGATTCGGGATACAATAACCGTATGAGAGAGACAAGGAACCTTGAGTTCAAGGAAGCTGTCACGAACACCTTCCTCAAGACAGTGAGCGCGTATGCGAACTATGGGACGGGGAAAATCCTGTTCGGAGTTTCGGACTCCGGCGAAACAAAGGGCGTGGCGAACCCAAAGGACGCATGCCTTGACATTGAGAACAGAATCAACATCAGCATCGAGCCGGTACCGGACTACACGCTGAGCATCAACGAAAAAACCTCGGTAATCACGCTGAAGGTGTCCGAGGGACTTCACAAGCCCTACCTCTATAAGTCAAAGGCCTACAGGCGGAATGACTCCTCGACGATTCCGGTTGACGGGCTTGAGCTGAAACGCCTGATTCTTGAGGGGCAGAATTCCTCGTTCGAGGAGCTTCCGGCGGAGAAGCAGGACTTGTCGTTCACGCTTCTCGGGGAAAAGCTTGCCTCCGTCCTTGCTGTCGGCAACGTCACCATGGACACATTGAAAACCCTTGAGCTGTATACGGACAAGGGCGGCTACAACAAGGCCGCGGAGCTGCTTTCCGACAGCAACGGCTTTTGCGGTATAGACGTGGCGCGGTTCGGAGACAGCATCAGCATCATCCTTGACCGGGAATCCTTTACCCATGTCTCGCTACTGCGCCAGTACGACAGCGCACTGGAGATGTACCGCACGTACTACCAGTACGAGCAGGTACGGGGCTCCGTGAGGGAGAGCGTCTCCCTGATTCCCGAGGAAGCCTTCCGCGAGGCCATCGCGAATGCCTTGGTGCACAGGACCTGGGATGTTGACGCGAATATCAATGTCGCGATGTTCCCGGACAAGATAGAGATAACTTCCCCGGGCGGGCTTCCGGCCGGAATCGGAATAGAAGAATACCTTTCCGGCGGAATATCAATCCTGAGGAACCGGATAATCGGAGGGATATTCTTCCGTCTCCGTCTGATAGAGAGGTTCGGGACGGGAATCCGAAGGATAAACGAGGCCTACAAAGGCTCTGCCGTAAAGCCGGATTTTGCCCCGACGGAAAACTCCATACGGATAACGCTCCCCGTCGTCAGGCGGCAGAACGCGCTGTCACAGGACGAAAACAGGATCTACGAACTGCTGAAAGGCAGGGAAGTCTCCAGCTCGGCGGTCGTGGAAGCAACCGGCTTCGGGAAGTCAAAAGCCGTGGAGATACTGGGCCGCCTGGTCAAGGACGGATACGCGCGGGTGTCCGGGACGGGGCGCGGCACGAGGTACACGGCTGACTGAGTACAGACCCCGCCCGCCCGGACACAAAAAAGGCGGCCCGCCCCGGAGGGAAGGCCGCCTGTGGCTGCCGTGGCAGGGCAGAGCCGCCCCGCGCGGGAGCTACCGGGTGGAGAAGTAGCCGGGCGTGCTGCTGGACGGGCCGCCGTCTATGCGGGCATAAGTTTTATCCGTATTGCTGGAGCTGTATGCCGTCCCCGCCCCGCCGACAAGGCTGGTACACTCCCAGAACATGGAGCTACCAGTCGCGCCACCTGTCACGAAGCTGGAGGAGGCATAGATTGTCGTCAGGCTGCTGCAATTCCAAAACATCCCATACATGTTAGTCACATTGCTCGTGTTCCAGCCGCTCAGGTCCACGCCGGTCAGGCTACTACACTCTTCGAACATCTCAGACATATTAGTCACATTGCTTGTGTCAAAGCCGCTCAGGTCTATGCTGGTCAGACTATTACAGCCTTCGAACATTTTGCTCGAATTCGCATTCAGGGGAATCTTCACGTTACTGTCGGTGTAGCCCTGCGCGTAGTATTTGATGACAGTCCCGTCCAGCCAGGCGACGACCGGGAGGCTGCCGTAGGAAGTCAGTTTCCGTGTCGTGGCTCTCGCAGGCGGTGCGCTGGGCGACGCTGCGAAGGTCTTGGCCGGGCTCGAGTCTGCCCCGAGGGCACGGAGCTCGGTGTTTATAGCTAATCCCGTTTTCATGGTCACCGGTGCCGGGTGTACCGTGACCGCACAAGCCACATGCAGCCGACAGGCTATTGTCACATCCTGTCCATAGGCTATAGGCACTCCTGTCCATAGCCTACTGGCACATCCTGTCCATAAGCTATTGGCACTCTTGTCCATAGGCTATGGACAACGTTGTCCTTAGATTACAGGCACTC
>CACYDQ010000470.1 GCA_902773215.1 uncultured Spirochaetaceae bacterium
ACGGAGACAGAGCCGGCCTCCGCCGAAAGTACGACCGCAGACCTGCTCATCCTCTTCTGGGAAGCCCCTTCATCTTCTCGTTGCAGATTTCTGCCCCCACGTCATTGCCGAGCTCCTTGTAGCAGTCGCGCAGGTTGTAGAGGGCATCATAGTAGTACGGATTTATGATGAGGGCATTCTCGAACGCATCGCTCGCCGTCTGGTAGTCGTCCTGACTGAAGTAGAGGACCCCGAGCGTATTCCAGAGCCGGTAGTTGTCCTCGTTCAGATCCAGGCCCATCGTCGCATACGCAAACGCCGACTGAATGTCGCTGCTCTCATAGCAGATAGTCGCGAGCGTCTCTATGACCTCATCATCGGTCGGGTTCATGTAAAAGGCATTCTGTATCGCCTTGCGGGCAGCCCTCAGGTCACCCGCGTCCCGGTAAGTCAGCGCGAGGTTGAACCAGAGCAGGTAATTTTCCTTCTCTATGTTGATCGCCCGCATGAAGCATGCGATGGCCTCAGTATAGTCACCCTTAGAGGCAAGCTTTATGGCCTGATTGTTTAAACTCTCACTGCTTTCCAGCATAGCTCACCCTCCTGATCGGGCTACAGTATAGCAGGTATCATCGAATTGAACAAGCCACAAATGCTGGAGGCCGCATGGTTTGCCGTGCCGAACAAATCCGTAAACGACGCGCACCCGTCCTTTATGAACGCTATCCCCTGCTTCCGGGCTTCCGCAATGACCCCGGCATTCTCCAGCAGGGCTATCGCCTCCTCGACGGCAGGGCTTTCTATTCCCTCTTTTCCCGCCCGGATAAAGCAGGAAGCCAAGGCGGCGCATTCTTTGGAAGCAGGGCCGTGCTTGCCCGTAAAGAGCAGGACAGGCAGGGACCGCTTGCCTTCAACGATGTCATCCCCCCGCTTCTTACCGGGGTTACCAGTCGTCAAGTTTATCACATCGTCGATAATCTGGAAGCCTGCCCCGATGTAGGAGGCGGTCTCCCCGGCCATGCGGACGGCATCCCCATCCGCGCCCGCCGTAAGAAGCCCGGTCTTGGCCGCAAGGGAAGCGAGCGTCCCGGTCTTGTTCCGTACCATCGCGATGTACTCGTCCACCGCCGGGAAAAATGCCTTGCCGCCGTCCCCGCCCGAAGCCCGGTGCCAGGCTATGTCCATTGCCTGCCCGAGGTGCAGGCGGCGGAGCTCCATCGCATAGTTTTTGTACAGCTGAAGTTTCTGCCCGTCGGGGAAGTCCATGCTGTCTATGCACGTCGCCGCCTCAAAGTAGAGCCATGAGCCTGCGTTTATCGCAGTGTCCAGCCCCCAGGTTATGTGGGCGGCATCCTTGCCACGACGCGTGGTCGAGGAATCCTCAATGTCATCGTGAATCAGGCTCGCCGTATGGATGAATTCTACCAAGGGCGCAAGATGGTAGGCCGCATCGAGCTCGGGGGAGTCAAAGCCGACATCCATTCCCCCACGCTCAAGCCATGCCTGGGCACAGAGGACAAGGAGGAGGGGCCGCCAGCGCTTGCCGCCCAAATCGACCAAATCACGGCAGGGCTCAACGAGGGTCTGCCAATGAGAGGCGTTCACGGCGGGGAATTCCGCCCCGAAAGCAGCTTTCGCCCACGCATCGTCCTGCGGTCTTGGAAGGGCCGCAGCTATCTTCTCTTCTATCCGCCCCAAATAGGGCAAAAAACACTTGTCCATCGGAAACCAGGCATCAGCCGTTCAGGTGAGCGGAAACGGTGCTGTTTATTTCCTTTGCCATGTTCTCCAGGCTGACCTGCTTCTGCACCGCCCCCAGCTCGAAGGCCGCGCGGGGCATGCCGTATACTATAGAAGACTTCTCGTCCTGCCCGAGCGTCCAGGCCCCTTGCTTGCGCATCTCGGCGAGCTGGGCGGCTCCGTCGCGCCCCATTCCCGTCATAATGACGCCCAGGGCCCGGTTCTGGTAAATCTTGGCAACGGATTCGAAGAGCACGTCGGCAGACGGCCTGTGCCCGTTGCGGAGATCCTCCTTGGAGAGGCGGATGACGTTGCAGAGGGTGGATTTCTCCACCTTTATATGGTAGTCGCCCGGGGCAATGTAAATCTGCCCAGGGTGAATCAAGTCGCCATCCTCCGCCTCCTTGACCTCAAGCGGGCAGATACGGTTCAAGCTCGCCGCAAATTCCTTGGTAAAGCCGGCAGGCATGTGCTGCACAACGAGAATTGGGCGCGGAAGCTTGGGGTCTATCTTAGCAAAGACCTCGCGGAGGGCATTGGGTCCGCCCGTAGAGATCCCGAGCGCGATTATGTCGATGGGGCCGCCCTTGCGCACGGGCTCTATGACGGCAGGCTCCTTCTTCTTGTTCGGGAAGAGGGTCTTG
>CACYDQ010000471.1 GCA_902773215.1 uncultured Spirochaetaceae bacterium
AGGCGGTACCGGATGGCAGGAGATTTCCGTCGGTGCTTATGTAGTGAGGAACGAGGGTCTTATTGATGTGACATATAGCTTCCCATTCTTGCGTAAGCCCGGCGAGATTCGTCTCGATGAGTTTCGTGGAAAGCGTGTAAAAGTAACGGTTGAAGTGCTGGACGAGTTATGGGAATAACACCGACGGGGAATAACCCTTATCAGAGAAAGACTCGCCAGTCTCCAGAGATGAAGTTGCAGGCTGAATGCTTCAAGGAGGCCTGGAACGCTTATCCTGTAACAAGAAAGTTACTTTTCCACGTAGCCAATGAGTTAGACCGTCCGGACGCGAATGCGAGGATGGGTGCGATAAGGAGGGCGGAAGGCATCGTGAAAGGTGTCTCTGACCTGGTCCTTCTTATCCCTCGTGGCGGTTATCACGGCCTTATGATTGAGATGAAGACCTTGGAGGGTTACCAAAGGCCGGAGCAGAGGGAGTGGCAGGCTCTTGTAGAGGCCCAGGGCTACAGGTACGAGGTTATACGCACAAAAGAGGCTTTTATGGCCCTCCTTGATGAATATCTCGGAGAAAAGTAGTATATTTGCGGTATGGCAAAAAGCACAATCATCCCGATGCGTCCGGAGAATTTCAAGACGCAACTGTCTCCCGGTGAGCAAACCTGTCTCACCTGGTACGTCTTGTCCGGATGTCCGAAAGAAGACGCTTATCTGACGTTTGCCCGTCCGGATATGGCCGATTCTAAAGCCAAGGCCGTAGTCAAGGAGACCATAAGGCAGTTCTATGCCCGGGCGGACGTCAAGGACTACCTGATGGCCTACAGGACCACGATAGAAGATTTCGTCAATCCGAAGCGCCGCGAGAAGGAGCCTGTCCAGTCCGGCACTCTAGAAGAGAAGAAGACCAGGGCTCTCACTCAACTTGTGGAGTATGTGCTGGGGGAAGCCGAGAATATCACTACGGCCGAAGATCCTAAGGCTATCCTTGATTATGCGAACCGTATAGGCCTTTTCGAGGTGGAAGAGGTGAAAGCAGAGGAGCCCAGACGCTATCTCCCGGTGACCTGCTCCGGCTGTGCTTATAGAAAATTTGTTGAGGAAAATTGCGATGAGGTGCCCGACGGCACAGATATTGCAAGAAATGAGGAGAGTCGATAACGATTCGTCCTTTTCCATTGCTTCGGGTGGTGAACAAAGTAGCCACCCATTTTATAGAAACTTTATTAATAGAGTATAGATATGGTTATTGAATTTCGAGGAAAAGTGGCTCAGGTCCTTCCGCTGACAAGTGGAACGAGCCAGCGGGGCTCCTGGTCTCGCGCTACAGTTGTGTTTGAGGTCCAGGATGGTCGCTACACACAAAAAATCGCCTGTGAGAACACTAATGATGCTGAAAGGTTTTCCAGGCTTTCTATCGGCCAGACCGTCAAGGTGAAGGCTGATGTTTCGTCCAGGGAGTACAATAGCAAATGGTTCACTTCTGCCCTTTGCTTTGAATTTGAGGTTGAACGTACCGCCGATCCAATCTAGAACCCATCTTCATTTTTACCCTTCATAAGTACTAACTACTGCCGAGCGTCTCAGAAATGGGACGCTCAATTTTTATTCCATATTCGGAAAAGAAATAAAAAATTCTTATTTTTGCGGTATGTTCCGTTTACGCCCAGATCACGCACCTTTTCCGCCTCTCTACGAACACGTGGAGAGACAACTTCCGACTGTAAAGGACAAGGGATGGGACAAGGTGGGTGATTATGTTCTCAGAGACGGCATTGATCTGATACCGCAGGAGGGGATCCAGGAGGCAATCTGCCGCTGCGAATCGAATCTGGTTTTCGCCTGCGGTATGGCAACCTCCGGTAAGTCCTTCGGTATTTTCTTGAAGGGGCTTCAGGGTATAGGAGTGCCAAATTATACTGGCCGTCTTATCAACGTCCGAAAGCTGGACTCCGCCAAGGGTACGTCTATGTTCCGTGACGCGAACTTGGTATGGGGCCAGTTTTCCGGATGTGAGGTGACGACGGGAGAGTTGCCGACGTTTGCGTGGCCAGCCTGGAATAACTCCATCCAGATGATTCACGCGAACTTCAACGCTGACAATCCGAGTGAATGGGCGGACTTCATCGAGTACATTAAAAAGCAGCAGGCTTCCTTTATCGGCATAGATGAGGCTACGGCTATCAGGCAATTCAAGATGTTCACATACATCTTTTCCCGTAACCGTGACTCTTCCGGCATAACGCCCCAGATGCTTCTCACGTTCAACCCTGAAAATGGTCACTGGACGACTGACTGGCTCATATGTGGCGGTTATATTGATCCCGAGACGTGGTACATAAAGCCGGAGATGGAAGGGAAGGAGCGCTTCTTCTATATCCAGGGAAACACCCCGGAATCCGTTGTATGGGGTGATACCAAGGAGGAGGTTGTGCTGGCGGCCAATATCAAGTTGAATGCCGAGGACATCGCTGCCGGGATGAAGCCGGAGGATATGGTTAAGTCCTTCACGCTTCTTACGGGCACGGCCGCCGGAAACCGTAAACTCGTAGCGGCCACCAAGGGCCAGTCCATTGCAAACCTTCATAACGTTGGTGGTGAGCAGCGTGCCGTCCTGGCTGAGGCCTACTTCGGCCCCATCGATAATGAGGAGTTGAATGTCACCAAGCAGATGATTCGCGACATTCAGACGAATCCTTTTGATGATGATGAGACGATGTATGGTACAATGGACGTCTCGGGCGGCAACTTGGATTCCGATGACAACCCCTTCATTGCCTGGAAGGGGCATACCATCGTCGGGATCGAATTCTTCCGGGGCGACCCGAAGCAGCTGGTTGAATGGATTGACAAACTGCTGACGAGATACAATATCCCCAAGAAGAATTTTGCTTTCGATGCTACCGGTATCGGTAACTATCTCAAGGCTTACACCCAGGGCTGGCCGGTCACTGCCAACAAGACCGCTATGCAGGAATACGACGAGCAGGGCAACCAGGTGGTGTTCGAGCAATACTTCAATCTCCGATCTCAACTGATGAGCAAACTCGAGGTGGCTCTGAAGACCGGCAAGATTTCTGCGACCATCGACCTCAATATGCGCATCCCTTACGGCAAGAAGGGCGAAACCAGGCGGCTCATTGATGTCCTGTATGACGAGATCAATACATTCCGCACCCTTTCGAGGAATAACCGCATCTATTATAGAAGCAAGGATGAATACCGCGCCAGGTTCCACGCTTCTCCGAATATTATCGATA
>CACYDQ010000472.1 GCA_902773215.1 uncultured Spirochaetaceae bacterium
GCTTATCTGCGTGCCTTCCCCGAGCTTGGTCTTTACGTCTATCGTGCCTTCCATCAGGTTGATGATGTTCTTGACGATGTAGAGGCCAAGTCCGGCCCCCGCAGCGTTCTTTGCCCGGTAGGGATTGTCCACCTCCTGGGAGAAGGGGCGGAACATCGTCTTGGAGAACTCCTCGCTCATACCGATGCCCGTGTCCGTCACGCTTATCTCGATCTTGGCCTTGTTCCCGCTCAGCATCTTGACGGCGAAGACGAACGTTATCTTGCCGCCCCTGCGGGTGAAGTTGACGGCATTGTTCAGCAGGTTCAGCGCGACCTGGCGGAAGCGTATCTTGTCGCAGAGAATCGCCACGGACGGCCCGTTGTGCACGACCGTGAAGCTTATGTCCTTCTGCTCGCAGACCGTCTCGAAAACGCTCTTTATCTCGTTTATGAAGTCGCTGACGTAGTAAGGCTCCGCCTGGAGCTTGACCCGCTCGTTCTCGAAGTTCGATACGTCGAGGACGTCGTTTATCAGGCTCATCAGGAATGTATTGGCGGATTTTATCTTTTTAAGGTCCTGGGTCAGCTTGGCCTTGTCGTCTATGTCGTTGAGGGCGAAGTCGGACATGTTGCTGATGATGCCCATCGGGGTGCGGATGTCGTGGCTTATGCGGGCAATGAAGTCCAGCCGGGCGATGTTCGCCTTCTCTACCTCCAGCAGCGCGTCCTCCATCGCCTGAATCCGCTTCCTGTCCTGGGCATAGCTGTCGGTTATGTCCGTTATGATCATCATGATCTGCCCGAACTTGCGGTTCAGGTAGAGGAACTGGGCCTGAATCCTGCGCTGCTCCCCCCCGATCATCGCGGAATAGGGAATCTTGTAGTCCTCTGACGTCTCCAGCATCGCCATGATGCGGTCCAGGTCAAGGCACTGCTCGTAGAACTCGCGATCGTCCTTTACGACGACCTCCTTGGACCGTATCTTGACCGCCTCGGCGAAGGGCATGCTCCTTCCGACCTGCATCTTGTCGTCCGCACCGGAGTTGCTCAGGAGCACCAGCTTCCTGGTGTGGGTGTTTATTATGCCGACGTAGCAGATTGCCGTGGTCACCAGCTTGTCCAGGATCATGTGCATGTTCATCGTGCTGGTGATGTCCTCTGCCCAGGTGACGGCCTCGATGTGCCCCGTCTCGGGGTTCTGGCTCATGTACACCGTGGAGTGAATCCACTTGTAGTCACCCTCGAATCCGAGCACGGGATAGTCCATCGAAATCTGCTTCTTCCCGGCCTTGAACTGTTCCAGCAGGTTCGGCAGGTTGAATATTTTAAGGAAGCTTTTCTGAACCTGCTTGTCCTCTATGTCCTCGGCCACCTTCTTCAGGAACTCGCTCGCCTTGATGGACTTCTGCCTCTCCTCGACACTCGGGAAGATGCTGCGCATGCTGATGAAGCTGTCATTGGTCAGGTCCAGGCGCGCGGATGCCAGGGAATTGTGTATCTTGGACTCGAAGATACTGTTCATGTTGTCATAGCGGTAGCGCTCGTTTATCTTGTCGGTTATGTCCTGGGAGATTCCTATCGCGGAAGTCGTCTTGCCCGTCGCGTCCCGTACGGCAATCATTATGGTATGCTCGTAACGGCCTGCCAGGGGGCCATCGACCTTGTAGCGGACGGTGCATTCTGCCCTTGCCTCGCCCGAGTCTATGGCCTGGAACATGGCCCTGTAGCTTGGGATGCTGGAATCCTCGAAGTAGTCCTCGACCGACCGGGGCGCGTTTGCTATGACGGACGGGAAATAGAGCTCCTTGTAGTACAAGGACGTATAGCCGTTGTCGGTCAGTTTTATGGTCTTTTCTTTCAAATCATATTCCCAGACGGCAAGGCGGAAGCCCTCGACTGCGGTCTGATAAATGAGCCGGTGTTTCTCTTCGTCTGCTAAAGACATAGCAGGTTACTCCCCCTTGGAAACTTGTTGTAATAAGCCTATAATTATTATAGCACGGAAGAAAGCAAAGCACAAGGGGAAAATTCCCACGGAAATCAGCCTTGGCCGGCAGTGGCACGGGGCAGGGCGCGATGATTGACAAAGGGGGAAGCCCCTTGTATCATGAACAGGCAGCATTATGATAGCCACCGTGTTCAAAATCATATCCGTCGTCATGGGGATAGTCGGCTTGACGTTCTCCATACCGCTGGTGACTGCGGCAGCCTGCGGCGAGACGGAGGTACTGGCCTCCTTCGCCGTTCCTATGGCCGCGAGCGTGCTTCTGGCGGCGGGAATCCTCTTTCTGACCCGGAAAAAGGGCGGTCAGCTGACCATCCGCTCCTCCTTCGCGGTGGTCGCGCTCTCCTGGATTTGCTCCAGCCTGATGGGGGCAGTCCCTCTCTACCTGTCCGGTGCGATTCCCAGCGTGACCGGGGCCGTGTTCGAGAGCGTCTCTGGCTTCACGACGACCGGGGCGACCAACATCGATGACATAGAGGCCCTGCCCCGGAGCATCAACCTGTGGAGATGCCAGACCCACTGGCTGGGCGGCATGGGGATCGTCGCCCTGACCGTCGCCCTCCTGCCGATTCTCGGGGTCGGGGGCTTCCAGCTGATAAAGGCGGAGACGACGGGGCCGGACAAGGGCAAGTTCACCCCCAAAATCACGACGACCGCCAAGACCCTCTGGTTCATCTATTTCGGCATGACCGTCCTGCACGCCATCCTGCTCAAGCTGGCGGGCATGGATGTCATAGACTCCCTCGCCCATGCCTTCTCGTCGATGGGGACGGGGGGCTTCTCCACGAAGGCCGCGAGCGTGGCCGCATACAATTCCCCGGCAATAGACCTCATCTGCACGGTCTTCATGTTCCTGTCAGGCATAAACTTTACCCTCTACTTCTACCTCTTCACGGGCAGGTTCTCGGAGATACGCAAGGACACGGAGCTGAAGGGCTACCTCCTTATCGTCTTTGCGGCGGGGCTTTCGGTGACCCTGCTGGAGATGGGGGGCTTCGGCTCCTTCCTGACCTCCCTCCGCTATTCCTTCTTCCAGGTGGTGTCCGTCCTGACGACGACCGGCTACGGGACCTGGGACTATACGGAATGGAAACCCGCGAGTCAGCTGATAATCCTCATGCTCTTCTGTATCGGGGGCTGCGCGGGATCCACGGGCGGAGGTTTCAAGGTCATCCGCTGGACGGTGCTCGCCAAGCAGCTTCGCAATGAGGTCATGCGGATGCTCCATCCTCACGGAATTTTCACCATACGGATAAACGACATGCCGGGCAGGAAGGACATCGTGTACAGCGTCGCGGCGTTCTTCTTCCTGTTCATAGCGCTCGTCTTTGTTACGGCTTTCGCGGCATGTCTTGCGGGGCTGGATTTGTTTACGTCCATGACGGGTGCTTTGAGCATGGTTGGCAACGTGGGCCCGGCCTTCGGTATGCTCGGGCCGTCCTACAACTGTGCGGCGCTTCCCGGATTCGTGAAATGGGTCTACTGCTTTGCAATGCTCGCAGGCCGCCTGGAGTTCTATACGATTGTCATCTACTTCTTCCCGTCCTACTGGAAGAAGTAGGGGAGGGCATCCTCCTATTATCAAATTTCCCTATTCATTTCTCGAAAAAGCCGTGCTATAATAGAACGAACTTCTACCAAACTAACAAACTAAGGACGGACTATCACAATGGCGTATCTTATCGGCGTTGACCTTGGAACGAGCGGCACAAAGACCGTGATTTTCGATGAGGCAGGCACACCCCTCGCCTCCAAGACTGTGGAGTACCC
>CACYDQ010000473.1 GCA_902773215.1 uncultured Spirochaetaceae bacterium
GCCCATCGCCCCCACCTTGTCGCGGGTCAGCACGGTGTGGCTCGGATCCACGATAATCGGCAGGTGGGTCAGCTGGCGCAGGACGGGGACGGCAGAAAGGTCCAGCGTGTTGCGGGTCGCCTTCTCGAAGGTGCGGATGCCCCGCTCGCACAGGATGACGCTGTCGGTCCCGCTCGAAAGCAGGTATTCCGCCGACATCAAAAGCTCCTCGAGCGTCGCCGAGTAGCTGCGGCGCAGGATGACCGGTCTGCCGGTCGCGCCGACCGCCTTGAGCAGGTCGAAGTCCTGCATCGTCCGCGCCCCGATCTGGAAGACATCGACGTAATCGAGCATCATCGGGATGTGGCTCGCGGACACGAGCTCGGTCACGACGGGGAGCCCGTAGCGTTCGCCCGCCTCCTTGAGGTACTTGAGCCCCTCCTCGCCGAGACCCTGGAAGTTGTAGGGGGAAGAATTCGGCTCGTAGGCCCCGCCGCGCAGCATGACCGCCCCGCTCGCCGCGACCCGGGCTGCCGTCTCCATCAGCTGGTCACGGCTTTCTACCGCACGCGGCCCCGCGATGACGGCGACCCGCTGGCCGCCGATGCGGATTTTCTGCCCGCGCCCGTTGGGGACCTCAACGACGGTGTCCTCCCGCCTGAACTCGCGGCTTGCCAGCTTGTAGGGCTTGCTGATGGGGATGACCTGTGCGACCCCCGGCATGGCCTCCACCTCGCGGCGGTCCACGGACAGCTTGCCGACGGCGGCAATGACCGTGTCCTCCTCGCCGACAATCTCATTGAGCTTGAACTTCTTGCTGATCAGGAAGCCTTCTATCGCACCGCGTTCCGCAGGACTGATTCCCTTCTTTAATACAACGACCATAAGCGTATTATATACTATAAATAGGAACAGCAACAAGTTCTTTCGGAAGGATTGCCATGGATTCCGCCCCCTTTACGTTCCTTTGTTTTTTTCATAAAATACAAGCCTTATGGAATTCACACAGGAACAGATGGATGCCCTTGAGATCAACGAGGTGGACATCCTGAAAAAAGTCGCGGATGAGCTGAACATCCGCGTCGCGCAGGTCAGCGCGGTCATTTCTTTGGTGAAGGAAGGCTGCACCATTCCTTTCATAGCACGTTACCGCAAGGAGCAGCACGGCTCCCTGGACGAGGTGCAGGTACGCGATTCGGATCATCTTTTCACGACATACAAGAACCTTGAGGAGCGGCGGCTTGAGATTGTCCGGGGCATATTCGCTCAGGGCAAGCTGACGGAAAGCCTCTACAACGCCGCGATGGGCGCGAAGACGATGACGGAGCTGGAGGATCTCTGGGCACCCTTTAAAAAGAAGAAAAAGACCCGCGGCATGGTCGCGCAGGAGAAGGGCCTGGAGCCCCTTGCCGACGCGATTATGGGAACGGAGGCCGCCGCGGCCCTCTCCGACGAGGAAATCCTTGCCAAGGCCGCCGGGTTCGTCAAGGAGGATGCGGAGCACCCGGAGCTTTCCGTCGCGAGCGCGGAGGACGCGCTTCAGGGGGCGGAGGACATCATCGCCGAGCGCGTGTCGCAGGACACCAAGAACCGCGAGGCCGTCCACAACTACTATATCATGACGGGCAGCATCGTCACCAAGGGAATCGTCCCCGAGGGGCAGAACGCCGAGGAAGTTGAGAAGAAGTCCACCTACAAGATGTACTGGGACTACGAGGAGCCGCTCAAGGAGCTCAAGCCCCACCGGACGCTCGCGATAAACCGCGGCGAGCGCGAGGGTGCGCTGGACGTAACGATCAACATCAGTGTCGATGACGCGGTCCGCGAGGTGCAGGAACGCTACAGCATAAAGAACAAGTACTTTAAGGAAGCGATATCGGACGGCGTTATCCGCCTGCTTTCCCCGGCGGTCGTCCGCGAGATCCGGAGCGACGAGGCCGACGAGGCCGACGAGCACGGAATCGGGGTATTCAGCGAGAACCTGAAGAACCTCCTGATGACCCAGCCCATCAAGGGCAGCCGCGTCCTGGGCGTGGACCCGGGAATCCGCACGGGAACCAAGTGCGCCGCGCTCGACGAGACGGGCAAGTACCTGGGCTACTTCCTCATCAAGCAGGTCGCCGACCCCATCGATGCCTACAACAAGCTGAACGAGGCGATAGACAAGTATGACATCCAGGTGGTCGCGGTCGGGAACGGCACGGGCAGCCAGGAAGTGCAGGCGATTGTCGCCAAGGTCATCAGCGAGAACTACGCGGACAGCGTGCGCTACACGGTCGTCGATGAGTCCGGCGCGTCCGTCTACTCCGCGAGCGACATTGCCCGCGAGGAGTTCCCCGAGCTTGACCTGACGATCCGTGGCGCAATCAGC
>CACYDQ010000474.1 GCA_902773215.1 uncultured Spirochaetaceae bacterium
AGCACCGGCCGCGGGGACTGCGGTGACGCCCGGCTCGTTCGCCGAATGGAACGTGCCGTCGGAGCCGTAGTAGCCGACGGACCCGTCAGGGCCGACTGTGGCGGGGTGATAGTTCCCCTGGGCATCATAGAAACCCGCGGTTCCGCCGGCACCGGCAAGCCCGCCAATGCCGGCAGCACCGGCCGCGGGGACTGCGGTGACGCCCGGCTCGTTCGCCGAATGGAACGTACCGTCAGAGTCATAGTAGCCGACGGATCCGTCAGGTCCAACTGTGGCGGGATGGTAGTTGCCCTGCGCGTCGTAATAGCCGGCAGTCCCGCCAACACCGCCAAGTCCCCCCAGAACCGCAGCCTGCCTGCACAACGCCGCCACCTGGTCAAAAATGGAGGATACGGCCGCATCGTCCGGGTCGTCTATCATCAGGTCGTTCAGCAGGGACAGGGCCTTGTCATAAAGGCCCGCATCCAGGTATTTTTTGACGAGGGCAAGGGTATTCTCCTTTTTCTTGGCAAGCTCCCCGGGGCTGAGCCTGGCTGAGCTGCCGAATGCCCCGCCGGAGGAAGAGAGATTCCTTACAAGGAAAAAACCTCCTGCCCCGCCGCCAAGGCCCAGGAGCAGGGCCAGCAGGATGATAAGCCATACGGGGAATTTCTTCTTTTTCTTCTCCTCTTCCTCTCCGTCTTCATCAGAGCTGTCGTCGTGCGTGCCGGCTGTGTCCGTCAGCACGGAACTGGATGCGGACCCGCGGTCGGCATCATCGGCGGGCGGATTCTGAGCTTTATCAGAGGAAAGCGTATCTGAAGCAGTGACAGCCTCCCCGCTGGCAGTACCCGCTGGCTCCGGGGTGACAGCAGCTGTTTCTGCCGTAACGGAGGCGGTACTTGCCGAGAGGCTTGCGAGCCACTCACGGGCGGACTGACTGGATGAGGCGGCTGGCGCTGGCTCAGGCTCTGCGGGGACAGCTTCATGGGCAGGCTGCGCCGCCACCGGGTCAGATTCGCGGACAGGCGCAGCAACGGAAACAGTTTCCGCCTCAGGCTTGAGGTCATACGCGGAGGGCAAGTCCGCCGCAGAAGGAAGTTCAGAAGCCGGCGGCAAGTCCGCAGCTGACGGAAGCGGCTCCTCCTTATGCTTCTCCTCGGCAAGCCGGGCAAACTGCATCAGATATGATTCCGCCGCTGGAGCTGCAGCTGTTCTTGTACTTGAGGAGGCTGTTCTCGTCTTTGTGGCAGCCGTACTTGCCCGGGCAGTCGTGGCCGCACCCGCCCTCGTGGCAGTCGCCGTCCTTGTTGTGCTGGTCCGGGAAGCCGTTGTTTTAACCGCAGGGGCGGCTTTCGCGGTGCTAGTACGTGTCACGGCTGTCTTGCTTGTGCTGGTCCGGGCCGTGGCAGCCTTGGTGGCTGACGACTTAGCAGTTGCTGACTTGCCCGCAGAAGCCTTTTTCTCCGTGGCCGTCGTTTTGGACGCGGGAGTCTTTTTAGTTGCCGCCGCCTTTTTCTCCGTTACCTTTTCTGTTGCCATATCCCCTCCCGATGGCGTTATTCCAGTTCTGACTCGTATCCATAGTCAACCGTGCCCTCGGCCCCGGCAGACATATTCTCCGATGCCGCATCCTGCAAGGAGGACGCGACATCCTCAAGGAGCTTCTTGCGGCGGGCGGCCTCCTCCTGCTCAAGCCGGGCCCGCTCCGCGGCGACCCGCTTCTCCTCTTCCTTCTGCTTGCGCTCCTGTTCCACGCGGATGGCCTCGGCCTTCTCCTCGTTCTCCATCTGCTGGGTCAGCATACTTATGATTGTCTTAATTGAATTTCCCTGCGGGGTCTCGGGCTCCAGCCCCAGGTAGCTCACGTAATCCGCCCGGCTGTCCGCATACTTGCCCGCCTTGAGCCTGGTGTTGGCACGGTTCAGCACGGGGGCGGCATAAGAAGGATCGGCCGCAATGGCCATGGAATACCAGTTCTCGGCCGCGGAATAGTTGCCCATCGAAAAGGCGATGTTGCCCGCATCGAAGGCGATGACTTTCTTGTTCGTGCCGGGAGCATCCATTCCCCGCTCCAGCACGGCAAGGCCTTTCTCGTACTCCTTCATCTGCTGGTAGCAGAGGGCGAGGTAAACATATGCCTTTGGATTCTCCCCGGACTCAACGGCTTTTTCGAGGTAGGGAGCAGCCTCAGAGAATTTTCCCGTCCTGAAAAGCTCCTCACCGCTGGAAAAGGCCTGGGCATGAAGGGCGGCACCCGCCGCCAGCATCATAAAAAACAGGGCAAACATTCTCAAACCACATCGCATCATAGCACAGCCTCCGCAATCATTGACATATTCTCATAAAAAAGCTAATCTTTCAACAGCTAACTACAAAAGCAACGCCAGGCTTTTGGGTAACAGATAAATATGAAGACAAATCAAGGTGGATTTTGCTAACTATGAACATAGGGACAGTGATTGCATTCGCAGTAGTCATCGCCATACTGGTCATCGTGTGCTTCATCATACTGAAGACCCTCCTCACTCCTAAGAAAATCGGCAGTATCCAGAGATTAATTAAGATGGGCAAGGCCCAGCAGGCCCAGAAGGTCGCCAAGGCAATCCTGACAAAGGATTCCAAGGACTACGTTGCCCACTACTGGCTCGGTGAGGCCTACATGGCGGAAAACAAAACCGAGCTCGCATTCCTGGAGTTCAAGTGCGTCGCCCAGCACATGGTCTTTGACGGATCCATTCCCGAAACGAGCTTCCGCAAGAAACTTGCAAAGCTCTACGTCAAGTACAACGAGAACGACAACGCGCTCAAGGAGTACCTGCTCCTGACCAAGCAGGAGCCCAAGAACCCCGAGAACTATCTGGAGTGCGGACGGCTCTTCGAGGAGGCAAACGACCAGGCAGCCGCAATGGGGGCCTATCAGAAGGTCATACAGCTCGCTCCCCGCAATGCCAAGGCATACGCAGCCCTGTCCAACCTCTACGTCCATACCAAGCAGTTTGTCGATGCGAAAAAAGCGATAGACACGGCTATCAAGCTCTCCCCGGAATCCCCGTCCAATTACTACTATCTGGGTAAAGTCCTCAAGGAGACGAGCGATTACCCGGGCGCAGTCAAGGCTTTCGAGAAAGGACAGCGCGACCCGGAGTTCAGGCAGAGGGCCCTTATCGAAAAGGGCAGCTGCTACATGATAGCAGGGCAGATAGACATGGCAACATCGGAATTCGAGCATGCCGTCAGGAGCTCGAAGAACGACGGCAGCCAGGAGACGCTCTATGCCCGCTACTTCCTCGCCGACTGCTACGAGAAGAATCATAAGATAGAGGAAGCCTTGGAGCAATGGACCGAGATTTCCAAGAAGAACCCCAAGTTCCGTGACGTCCCGACCAAGCTGAACCAGTATAAGGACGTACAGACAAACGACAGCATGAAGGAGTACCTGACGGCAACCCCGCAGGGCTTCCTTGAGATTGCAAAGAAAGCCGCAAAGACCGGTTTCAACCTGGTCGCGATGAATCTGGAAAGCACGAAGTACGGTTGCCTGATGCTGGCTACCGAGGAATCATCAGAGAGCTGGAAGAACGCCCGCAAGCAAGTCTGGCTCGTGCAGTTCTACCGGACGAGCAAACCGATACAGGAATCCGCCGTCCAGAAGGTCGCCGACGTGCTCAAGGAGAAAAAGTATTACAAGGCGGTCATATTCTCTTCATCTGGATTCGAGATAGAAGCCGTGAACTTCGCGGAGAACAGGCCCATCGTACTGGCAGGAAAAGAGATGGTCGAGAGCATCCTCACTAGGGCCGGAGTCTAGCACATGCGTTTCCTGTGCGTCTCCGACCAGATAGACCCCCTCATCTACTCCACCGTCCTCAAGGAACGCTACGAGGACGTGGACGCGGTGTTCTGCGCAGGTGACTTGCCGATGGACTACGTGGACTTCATAGTGACATCGCTGGGCAAGCCCACCTACTTCGTGTTCGGCAACCATGATTTGACGGAGTTCGACTACTACCGGAGGGGCGGCAGGGCAGACCCGACTCCGAGCGCACCGTTCGGAGACCCCACGTTGAGCCACGCCCATGGGGGCGATTATGTGAGCAACAAGAGTCTCCGTGTCAAAAAACTGGCTTTCACGCTGCCGAACGGCTCCAGCACCCCCCTCCTGATTGCCGGGGTCTCGGGCTCCATGAGATACAACAACGGCAAAGATCAGTACACAGAAGGAGAGATGAAGCGGCAGCTGCTCATGCTGGCTCCCAAACTCATCTGGAACAAGATACGATACGGCCGCTACTGCGACGTGTTCCTGACCCATGCCTCCCCCAGGCACATCCACGACAAGGAAGACCCCTGCCACAAGGGATTCGAGTGCTTCAACTGGTTCATACAGAAATTCAAGCCTGCCCTGCTTTTGCACGGGCACATCCACCTTTATGATCTGGCGACTCCGAGAACCACGGTCAGCGACATGACCACGGTCGTGAACGTATACAGCCACATAGTCATAGACTTCAATCCTATTTTCACGGACAAAGGAAACTATGCAAACTCAAAC
>CACYDQ010000475.1 GCA_902773215.1 uncultured Spirochaetaceae bacterium
CCCTACCTGAAATACGGGCTGGAAAAGTCCTATGCAGCCCTGGGCCGCTACCTCAAGGCATTCCGCAAGCGCAGCTCAAAGTGCGCCAAGGCAATGTTCCAGGACGACGGCTCCCTGGCTTACAGTGACAGCGACATCTGGGGAGACTCCGCCCCGTCGGCATCCGACACGGACCTGTTCGCCCCGACAGGCGCGGCCTACGTTGCCCTCTCGCTCAAAAGCTACTATGACTACACGCTGGACAAGAAGTTCCTGAAAAAATACTTCCGCCTGCTGACAGCCCCCTGCGAATTCTTCGCCGGCTTCCAGCCGCCCCGCCCGTGGAGCGACAAGGAGAACGCCCTGCTCAGGAGGCTCTTCGAGGCGGCATGGGAAGCGGCGGCCGTGCTGGGCGCAACCGGCAAGCACCAGGAAATCCATTCATTCCTTGCGGGGCTTCCCCCCGCCGATGAGAAGCTGATGGCAGAGAACGAGGGTCAGCTGTCCCCTACGGATTCGATTATCCAGGGCAGGATGAGCAAGGGCAAAGTGGAGATTGACCTGCTGTCAGGAGGGAACCTTTCATCTTCCGGGGAACTGAAGGGCCTGCACCTGCCGGGAAACCTGCGTGCGGACGTAATATGGGAAGGAGGCTCCCCCAAGGGTGGGCGCATCTACGCCAAGCCGAACTGCGCGGACTACGCCAAGTCCATCGCCTTGCGCTACGGGGGCAAGTCCTACCCGTCTGAGCTGCAGAGCGGCAGCATAGACATACTGAACATCCTGCCCTCCACCGTCTGACCACGGGTCCGGAGCAATGAAGGCAGGGCAAACCTGCCTCATTGACATAAGGGAGCCCCGTTTGTATAATTATGCAGAAAATATTCAACAAACAGTGAGTAGATGAGGTTTTTATGAAAAAATTTGCATTTGTACTGACGCTGGCTTCGCTTCTTGCCTTGTCCGGCTGCGCGAAGAAGGCTAAAATCACGATAAACGGCGCTGAGGATTTGAAGGGCAAGTCCGTGGGCTGCCAGGCCGGCACGACCGGCGAGCTGTACCTGACCGAGACGGCGGAGGACGTGAAGGTGAAGTCCTTCAAGACGGGCATAGATGCGGCCCTTGACCTGAAGAACGGGGGAATTGACGCGGTGGTGCTGGATGAGATCCCTGCCAAGGAAATCGTCAAGAAGAACCCCCAGCTGAGGATTGTCGACGCGACGTTCGAGAGCGAGGAGTACGCCATCGCCGTGCGCAAGAGCGACAGCGGCCTGCTCGCCTCCATAAACAGGACCATCAAGGACATGAAGGCCGACGGGACGTATGACGACCTCCTCGCCCGCTTCATCCCCGCCGACGGAGAGATAAAGCTCCCCCAGACAATCCAGACCTCCGGCGACAAGACCCTCAAGATGGGCACGAACGCCGCATTCCCGCCCTTCGAGTACATCGAAAGCTCAGACCCGGTCGGCTTTGACATCACGCTGAGCCAGATGATTGCCCGCGACTACGGGGCCAAGCTCGAGGTCGTCAACATGGAGTTCGACGCGCTTATCGCCGCCCTCCAGTCCGGTGCGATTGACTTCATCGCTTCCGGCATGACGGCGACCGACGAGAGGCGCAAGAACGTGGACTTCTCCGACACCTACTTCTCGACCAATCAGGTCATAATCGTCCGCAAGTAAGTCGGCAGGCAGGGCGTAATGTTCCAGTCTTTCTACGACACGATGATAGCCAAGGGACGCTGGCGGCTGGTGCCGCAGGGGCTGGGGACGACGCTTCTCATCTCCATCTGCGCGGTCGCCATCGGCTCGGTCTTGGGCTGCGCGTTCGCCCTGCTCAAGATTTCCAAAAAGAAACCCCTCGTTGCCGTCGCCAACGTCTACACGACGATTATACGCGGTATCCCTATGGCGACCCAGCTGATGATTTTCTATTTCGTCATCTTCTCGCCGATGGGGGTCAAGAACGCCGTCCTCGTCGCGATAGTCTCCTTCGGCATAAACTCCGGGGCCTACTGCACGGAGATTTTCCGCGCGGGCATACAGGGGGTGGACGCGGGGCAGATGGAGGCGGGCCGCTCGCTCGGCCTGAACTGGGCGCAGACGATGATAAAAATCATCATGCCCCAGGCATTCCGCACGATACTCCCGACCTTCACGAGCGAGTTCATCGCGCTCATAAAGGAAACGTCGGTCGCGAGCTTCATCGCCGTCATGGACCTGCAGAAGTCCTGCGACAACATCAGGAACGCGACCTACAACGCATGGATACCCCTGCTCTGCTGCGCGACAATCTATCTTATCCTCACGGTAGGGCTGACAAAGCTCTTCTCCGTATTCGAAAAAAGGCTGGCAAAAAGTGATAGAAGTTAAGCAGCTGGTAAAACGCTTCGGCAACCTGACGATACTGAACGGCATCACGGAGTCAATTGCCGACGGCGAGAAAATCGTCATCATCGGCCCGTCCGGCGCGGGCAAGTCCACCTTCCTCCGCTGCCTGAACCTCCTGGAAAAGCCAGACAGTGGCAGTATCATCTTTGACGGGCAGGACATCACGGCGAAGGACACCGACATAAACAAAATCCGCCAGAAGATGAACATGGTCTTCCAGCACTTCAACCTTTTCCCCCACCTGACGGTCATGAGGAACATCACGCTCGCCCCGCTGACGCTGAAGCTCCAGGGCGAGGAGGAGGCCAAGGAGAACGCCCTCTCCCTCCTTTCGCGGATAGGCCTCGCGGATAAGGCGGACGCATACCCCTCGTCGCTTTCCGGCGGGCAGAAGCAGCGGATTGCGATCGTCCGCTCGCTCGCGATGACCCCCAAGGTCATCCTCTTTGACGAGCCGACGAGCGCGCTCGACCCGGAGATGGTCGGAGAGGTGCTTGCCCTGATGAAGGACCTCGCAAAAGAAGGCATGACGATGGTCGTCGTTACCCACGAGATGGGCTTCGCGCGGGAAGTCGCGACCCGCGTCCTCTTCATGGACGGCGGCCTCATCGCAGAGAGCGGAAGCCCCGGCACCATTTTCCAGTCGCCCAAGTCCGAACGCCTGCAACAGTTCCTGAACGCGGTGCTGTAAGAACATCCCATGGAATACATACAGGCCGGGCAGATGATCCGGGAACTGCGAAGGCGCAAGGGCATGTCACAGGAGCAGCTGTGTGAGGGCCTTTGCGAGCCGCCGACCATGAGCAAGATAGAGAAAGGCAGGCAGTACCCGAACAAAAAGCTCCTTGACGCCCTGCTTGTCCGCCTGCAACAGAACGCTGAGCTTCAGGTTCCGGTTTCGGCCGCCGACTTCGAGCGGGCTCAGCTTGAACGAGAAATAGTGAGCCGCATCGCAAACAAGGAATATGACCTGCTGGAACTTGCGGAACAATACAAGGAATGCTCGCAGGCGATGAGCAATCACGAGATGCAGTTCTATCTTTTCACGCAGGCAATTCATCTTATCGGCATCAACAGAAACTGGGAGGATTCCCTTGAAAAACTGGAAGCAGCCATACAAATGACAATGCCCAAGTATACGGCCGGAGAAAAAATCATCTCAAACATACTCACGTCCATTGAGTTTTCCATACTGAACAACATCGCAATATGCCTGTGGTTCCTGCATCAGCAGGAGAACGCCGTCCTGCTGATGCAGCAGCTGTACAACATCCTGAACAGCTACGACATGGACAGGGAGGAGTATGCGAAAAGGCTTCCCATGACAGCGTTCAACCTGTCAACGTGGCTGGGTATCCTCAAGCAGTATCCCAACGCGCTCCGCATTGCCGAAGAAGGAATCCGCTGCTGCATAAAATACGGGAAATACGAGAGCTTCGGTGACTTGCTGTACAACAAGGGCTTCACGCTGCTGTGCCTGGGGCAAAAAGTCGACGGGGAGAAATCTTTGAGGAAGGCTTTCATGCTGATGTATGCCTGTGAAAATTCAAAGTCATATGAAGTTTTCAGGGATGACATCACGAAAAACTTCGGCAAAGATTTCTGGGCAGACATAACGAACGATATTCTGCCCGAAAGCTGGAATTACTGATTCATAAGCTTCACGTAATCCTCCGCATAGCGCCCCAGCTCGGCAGCCTCAACCTCCTCTTCTTCCGCCTGACCGTCCGTGACCGGCTGGCATCCGGTGAACGGCAGCGCGACAATGGCCGCGAACGCGATGACTCTCAATGCTTTCTTGATACACTTCATACAAATACCTCACTTTCAATGTTTAAGCTGAGACTGAGGATAGCGGAAATGCCGGAGTTAAAACATAACGTTTGGAGAAATTTTTGCTTCCCGCGGAAAATTTTTTGTTATAAACGGGCGAAATTTCCGTTGCCAGCCTGCAAAAATTCTGTTTACACGCGTAAACAGAAACGATTCCGTACGTAAACGAAAACGATTCCGTACGGAACCAGAAAAAATTCCGTACGGAAAGAGTTTTGTTTCCGGGCAGACCGGTTAAGCCCCCGCTCAAGCGAACCGGAAGGCCCGGAAGTCAAAGTCGCTTCCCGGCAGGAAGATGAAGCTGATCTCGGTCACGCCAAGATTCTCACCCAGTCCGGTCAAGCTGAAAGTCCTCTGCTCCCAGCTCGTGCCGTCCCCGCCAGGCCGGGGGGTCGGCGGGAACTCCAGGTTCTGCGAGAACTGCCTGCCGTCCGCCGCCGTGATGACGAGGCGGATGGTGTTTGCGGAGCGGGCGAACCCTTCCACGGTCAGGCTCCTCGGGGCTGCGTCCCCAGATGACCCGGAGTCCACGGATGGCCCGGAGGCCCCGAAGTCCATCGAGGAGAACACGAGCGAGACGTTGTTGCCTATGCCCGTGACGGAGCCGTCATCTTCCTTGCGGAACTTGTCACCGGTGATGCTGTCCGCGTCCGCCGCATGGAGGTGAGCCCGCGCCTTGCTCGTGACGGGACAGGAGAAGCCGTGCAGGGACAGCTTGTCAAAGGTGACGAAGCTGATGCTGTGCAGGCCGAAGAGGCGGCGGGTCAAAATGAAAGTGTTGGGGCTGTAGACGTTGTAGACGCTCTTTGCCCGGTACATGCCCTTGAAGAGAATCCTCCCGTCGTCCGGCGTTCCGTCCCATATCTCAAGCGGAATTTCCTCGTTCCACCAGAAAATCGGGACGGTCATCGTGTCCGCCCCATCCTTGCCGAAGTCCACGCGGTCAAAGGTGTAGCATGACTTCCCTTCGTCCGCGAAGAGGCCCCCGTCGAACGAAAGCTTGACATTCGAGGGGCGCGTGCAGCGGCAGCCGTAGACGAAGGCGTAAGGGTTCAGGGCCTTTTTGCCCAGCCCCGTCACGGAGAACTCCAGCTCGCTCAGGACCTCGGGGTGCCCCCTGCCGTTGTCCGCCGAGCAGACGATGCGGAAGTCCCCGTCCTCCTCCGCGACAAGGCGGGCGGAAAGCCCGTCCGGTGCAGGCACGATGCTGACGGCTGGGCTTTCCACCCCGTCCGCATCGACTGCTTTCCACAAGAGGTTCTTGTCGCTCGCGTTTGCCGGGAAGACAGTGGCGGACAGGACCGCCTCCTTTGCCTCCGGTGAAAGCTTCTGTCCTCCGGCCGTGCACGAGAGCCCTATCTTGCGGACAGGGACGTATGAAGCAGCTTCGGGGAAGCAGGAGCCGTCCGGGGTCTGCCCGGCACGTGCGATGCCATTACGGAAGACAAGTCCCGCCCGCTCAAGCCCCGCGCCCGCGGCGGCAATCGTGAAGTCAGCCTCCGGCCCGTCCGTCCTGACGATTGCGAGGAGGCGGCCGGAGAACAGGCGGCGGGTATGCGTCCTGCCGTCAGCCGGCTGGTACTCGTCGTAGTCAGTGCTGTCGCCGTTGTCCAGCCCTTCCAGCCGCGCGTTACCGGACACCCGCACCGTGACGAGGCTCCGGGCATTCTCGCAGTCGTTTCCGTCCGCGTCCACGGCGGATATGTCAAAGAAGCGGAGACAGCCTCCTGCCGTCTCGTTCTCCGTCTCTTCCCGTATGACGATCCGCGCCGCATCGCCGAAGCTCCGCCGCGTGTCGCGTGCAATCTCCCTGCCATTCTCGTCATACACGACGGCGGTAATCTCGCCCTTCTCATACGGCAGCTGCACGCCCGGTCCCAGGTCCTGCATCGTGTTCACGTCGCGCGTGAATTTCGCCACGGATCTGCCGTTGACGAATATCTCGATGCCGGGGGCATTGGAGTAGGCTCGGATGTCCACGAGCTGCCCCTCGTTGAAGTCCCAGCAGGGCGCAATGCGGACGAATGGCTCCTTCCGCCAGTCCGTCCATCCCGCCTTGTAGACATAGAAAGTGTCCTTGGCAAAGCCCGCCGTGTCCACCTGCCCGAAGTAGGAGTTCTTGGTCTGGTAGGGGGTCGGCTCGCCAATGTAGTCCCAGCCCGTCCAGATGAACTGCCCCATGACGAAGGGGCGGTCGCGGTAGGCAGTCACGACGAAGGAGCTGTTCGCCGCTCCCCAGTTGGTCGAGCAGTTCCCGAGCGTGGAGCACTGCAAGTCCGCATGGGTCAGGAGGCGGTGCGAGAGCGGGAAGTGGTATACCCCCCGGCTCTGTACGGTTGAGGAAGTCTCGCTGCCGTATATCTTCCAGTCAGGATATTTTCCGTGGTGCTCCTCAAACAGGCGCTCCAGGTAGTTGTAGCCCGCCGCGTCCAGATATTTCGCGCACTCCTGCGCGCCCTCGCTCATCATGAAATTCGAGCCTATCGTGACGGCGGCGTTCCCCTCTGGGTCCCAGCGGCGCACCTGCCTCCTCAGCTCCCTGGTGATTCCCGGCCCGGCCGGCTGGTGGGTGTCGTATATCTCGTTGCCGATGCTCCACATGAATACTGACGGGTGGTTCCGTGCCTGACGCACCCAGGAGGCGACATCGCGCTCATGCCAGTCATCGAAATACGCGGCGTAGTCGTAGTCCGTCTTGTGCTTCTGCCACATGTCGAAGCCCTCGCTGTCCACGAGGAAGCCTGTCTCGTCCATCAGGTCAAGGTATGCGGGCGGGACGGGGTTGTGTGACGTGCGGACGGCGTTCACGCCCATCCGCCGCATGACGAGGGCCTTGCGCCTGGCCGCCTCAATGTCGAACGCCGCCCCGAGCGCACCGAGGTCGTGGTGGCCGCACACGCCGTTTATCTTGACCGGCCTGCCGTTGAGCAGGAGGCCCTTGTCCGCGTCCATTACGATATCGCGGAAGCCTACGTCCTGCGACAGGCTGTCCAGCGTCACACCGTCCCTGACGAGGCTGACCGTCAGCGTGTAGAGAGCGGGGGTATCCAGATTCCACTCGCGGATATCGCCCAGCGTGAATTCGATTTTGCCAATCTCGCCCCGCAGTATCTGGTAGCCCGCGACCCCGCTGACCGACCGCGAGTATTCTGCGAGCTCCCCGCTTGGGAGGGGGGCAATCCCGCCCGTACCGAGAGAGGCTTCCCAGACAGTCCTGCCGTCCGTCCCCTTTTCTGTCAGACTGTAGGTGAGAGTACAGCCGG
>CACYDQ010000476.1 GCA_902773215.1 uncultured Spirochaetaceae bacterium
CCTGATTCCGGAGCTTTCCTCCGTCAGCAAGATTATCTTCTATATACATGGGGGTTCCTTTGCCGCCGGCAGCAGGGTCAGCTACCGGACTTTCTGCGCCTCCCTCGCAAACTCCTGCTCCTGCCGTCTGGTCCTGCCCGAGTTCCGGCTGGCCCCCAAGCACCCCTTCCCCGCCGCGATTGACGACGTCCTGACGGTCTACCGGGCCCTGCGGGAAGAAATCGTTGCCTCCCGGTCATACGCCCCGGAGGGGAACATCATACTTGCGGCGGACGGATCCGGGGCGAGCATAGCCATGGCCCTGATGCAGAAGCTGGAAGAGGAGGAGAGGAGCAGCATCGCCCAGATTCTTTTGTTCTCCCCTTGGCTGGACTTCTCGGCGGAGGACGAGATCATCGCGAACAAGAGGCTGCATGACGACATAATCACAGGAGACAAGCTGCACCGGGCGGTGGACGTGTACACCTATGCCTCCAACTTCCGCAACCCCCTTGTCTCGCCCCTCTGCGCCCTGCCCGAGGCCTTCAAGGGCTTCCCGCCGATTCACATACAGATGGGAGGGGATGAAATTCTGACCCGGCAGGCAGTCGCGTTCAAGCAGCTCGCCCAGGAGGCGGGGGTGGACATCATGCTTGACACCTGGCCCGGCATGATGTTCATGTTCCAGATGGCAGACGAATTCCTGAACGACTCCCACCTCGCCCTGGACAAAATCGGCAGGATGATGGGAGGCAAATCGGCCGTCCCCTACGAAGACGAGGAGACAAAGGCCGAGCGGGAGAGAATTCTCAGGAAGAACAATATCGGCAGCTGACCGTTACCTGCCCGGCTACTTGCCCAGGTCCAGGACGCGCCGGTCGTATGAGGCGGGCGGGTTCTCCACGATGCTCCAGTCAAAGTCCAGCACGCCGTGGGGCGGGAAGGGGGAAGCGGGAGCGGGATGGCGTCGGGCGTTGTTGGAGGCGATAATCTCCTGCAGGTTCCGGCTGCCGTCGGTCAGGGTCAGGTAGGGCTTGCCGAGCGCGAGGATCGTCGAAGTCCTGACGGTGTAACTGCGCTCGTTGCCTTTCTCATCCTTGATGTGCTTCTCGACCAGCACGCTGTTCATCTCGTATTCGCCGCCGATGGAATCGCTCTTTTCTATATTCCGTATGCGGGTGCGCTTTCCGAGCGTGCAGGTGTAGGTTTTCTCCGCCGAGCGAAGGTGCTTGGGGACGCTGTAAGTCGCCTCCCCGTCGGTGAAGAGGGCCTCTGCCTCGGGGTTATATTCCATGTCGGTTTCCCAATAGCGGATGTGATAGACCGCATTGTTCCGTATATAATAGGAAAGAAGTTCGGTATTCGTGACCGGCGGGCAGACAAGGATGCCGTTCGCGCTGCCCGCGTCCTGCCAGTAGCCGTCCAGCAGGTTCTCCGCCTGCACGGTGATTCCGTCCAGAAGCTCGCTCGAGGGGACGGAGTCGCTGTCCTCGGCCTTGACCGCGAAGTTCAGGTAGAGCTTGTCCCCGATGACCGCGACCGGGATGTGGTAGGTGTCCTCGCCGCCCAGCTTGTGGTTCGCGAACTTGACCTCTATGTCCCAGGCCCCGCTGTTCTTTTCCTCCGCGGTCAACAGGTCCCCGTCCTCCTGCACGACAGGCTTGTCCAAATCCGCCGTAAAAAGCTCATCGGTCAGCGGCGTAAAGTGAAGCTCCATCTCCTCCGCCTGCCGGGTCTCGGTGGCGTTTCTGTCCCGCTTTACCGTGGCGGAATGGCCCTTGCTCTCCCCTGCCCTGTCGTCGTACCACTGGTAGAAAGTCCTGAGCACGATGTCAGGAACAGGCCTGCCGCTCTCCGCGCCGTTGTAGCCCGAACCGAACACGACATAACGGTTGTCATTGGCCCAGATGCCGGAAAGCAGGACGGGCACCGGCTCCTGCGGCACTTCCTCAGAGGAAGCATCTACGGAAGAGACATCTTCAACGGCAGACGAAACTTCTGCCCCGGCTGAAGCGTCCTGAGCGAAAGCGAACGGTGCTGCAACGAGCAAAGACAAGGCGGTTATAAAGGGAAAAGACTTCTTCACATCTTCTATATCGGCATAAACGAGATAATCTATCAGATTACTACGAACTCATTCCCATTACATTGCACTTGTGCCCGCCCCCGGGAATCCAAGGGGTGATAACCCCTTGGCAGCCGCTGGAAGGAAGAGGGGGTCCGGGGGAGAGGGAAACCCGCTTCTGCGTAGAGGTTTCCCTCTCCCCCGGAAACAGGGGGCTTGGGGGCCTTCCCCCAAAACAACAATTTAGCTAAATCCGCTTATAAAACCAATTTTTTAGTTGACTTATTAACTTTTTTTGCTATAATAAACTTATAAGCATCTACGGGAATTAGGTTATTTTCCCTAAATTACTGGAGGAAATATGAAGATAACAACGAAAGTAGCGTTCACCCTGACGGCGGCTGCCTGTCTCTTCGCGGCCACATCTTGCACCAACAAAGAGGCGGCATCAAGCTCCGGGTCAAGCAGCTCCGGGAGCGAGCCGGGATCAGTTCAGGCAGTCCTGAACTACAAGGACATAGTGCTCGGCACGACCGGCACTGACATCAAGGCGAACATCTCCCTCATGTCCCACCGCACGGACATGCTGGACTCCGGCTACAGCGGCACGACCTGGGCCAAGTACATCGCGGAGTTCAACAAGAGCTACCCGGGAATCACGGTCAATGTCGAAGGCATCACCGACTATGCGTCCGTCTCCCTTCTCCGCCTGCAGGGCGGTGACTGGGGCGACATGATGATGATCCCCGCAATCGACAAGAAGGAGCTCGAGAACTACTTCCTGCCCTTCGGCTCCCTGTCCGAGGTCTCCTCCGTCGTCCGCTTCGCCGACCAGTGGGCCTACGGCGACAAGGTATACGGCATCCCGTCCACCGGAAACGCGCAGGGAGTCCTCTACAACAAGAAGGTCTTCAAGGACGCGGGCATCACGACGCTCCCCAAGACCCCGGAGGAGTTCATCGACTGCCTCAAGAAGATAAAGGCAAGCACCAAGGCCATTCCCCTCTACACCAACTATGCGGCGGGCTGGACGATGGGAGCCTGGGACGCGTACATCGGCGGATCCGCGACAGGCAGCGCGGACTTCATGAACAACACCCTGCTCCACTCCAAGAACCCATTCGCCGACCCCGGCGACGGAACCGGCCCCTACAATGTCTACAAGGTGCTCTACGAGGCGACCAGGCAGGGACTCATCGAGGCCGACTACACGACGACCGACTGGGAAGGCTGCAAGGGCATGCTCAACCGCGGCGAGATCGGCACGATGGTGCTCGGCTCATGGGCATACACCCAGATGCAGGGTGCAGGCCCCAACCCGGACGACATAGGCTACATGTCATTCCCCATCACCGTGAAGGGCAAGCAGTACGCTTCCGCAGGCCCTGACTACAACTTCGGAATCAACGTCAAGGCCTCCGACACCAACAAGATGGCATCGATGATCTTCATCAAGTGGATGACCGAGAAGTCAGGATTCGCCTACAACGAGGGCGGAATCCCGATTGCCACGTCCGACAACAAATACCCTGCGGTCTACGCGGCCTTCGACGGAATCGACTTCATCGCGGACAACCCCGCCAAATCCGGCGAGGAGGACCTGAAAGGAAAGCTTGACGCGGACTCCGAGCTGAACATCAACAACGGCGGAAACGACAAGATTCAGGCAATCATCGAGCACGCCTTCTACAAGGACAAGTCATTCGAC
>CACYDQ010000477.1 GCA_902773215.1 uncultured Spirochaetaceae bacterium
CTTCCTCCTCTTCTCGGGCTTCGTGCTCTTCTCCACCTTCTTCGCCATACGGCGGGCGGAGCTGCGGAACTTCTTCCAGATGCTTCCTATCATCTTCAGCCTCTTTATCCCCGCGCTCTCGATGCGGGTGTTCAGCGAGGAGCGGCGGAGCGGGTCATTCGAGACCCTGCTGACCCTGCCGGTCTCCACGGCCGACGTCGTCGCGGGCAAGTACCTTGCGACCCTCTCGGCGGCCCTGCTGATGCTCGTTCCCACGCTCTCCTACGTGCTGACCTGCCGCATCTTCGGCTCGCCCGACATGGGGCCGATTGTCGGCGGCTACATCGGCAGCGTGCTCCTGTGCGCGGCGTTCACGGCGATCGGCCTCTACGCCTCGTCCACGACCAAGAACCAGATAATCGCGTTCTTCGTCGCCTTCGCAATCTGCATCGTGCTCTCGCTGATCAGCAGCTTCGAGGTCCTGCTTCCGGGTGTCCTCGTGAACCTCGTCACCTTCGTCTCAGCGAGCAGCCACTTTGACTCCATCTCGCGGGGAATCGTGGACACAAGGGACATCATCTACTTCGTCTCCCTCGCGGCGGTCTTCCTGGTGCTGACCGTGCGGAGCATCGAGAACTCAAGGAGGGGCTGATTATGGCTGACATTGCTAAAACTGATAGTAATATAGAAGAAAACAAAGGCAAGCCTGCCGGGAACGCCTTTCTCCGCTGGCTCAAAAACCCGGCGGGGGACACCGCCCTCTTTATCATCGCGGTCGTCCTGCTGAACCTGGTCGCCTCCCGCGCCTTCCTGCGCTGGGATCTGACAAAAACCAAGTCCTACTCGCTCTCAGCCGCAAGCAAGGAGCTCGTCAGGTCGGTGGAGGAGCCGCTGGACATAAAGGTCTTCTTCTCGCGGAACCTGCCCGCCCCCTATTCGACGGTCTACCAGTACGTAACGGACATCCTGTCCGAGTACAAGGGCGCGTCCAGGGGCAAGCTGACCTACGAGCTGTACGACATGGAGGACAGCGAGAACCAGAGCCTTGCCCGCAAGTACGGCATAAGCCAGGTGCAGATCCAGGAGTTCGCCCAGAACGAGTTCGGCTTCAAGAGCGCGTACATGGGCATGGCGTTCAGCTACGCCGACCAGATAGAGAAGCTGGACGGGCTGACCGACTCGGACGGCCTTGAGTACAAGATAAGCCAGACGATCGGCAAGATTATCTCCAACACCAACGCCCTGTCCGGTATTGACGGCGACGTGACGGTGACCCTGTACCGGTCCAAGAAGCTCGCGGATTTCGGCATCTCCGGCTTCGACGAGATGGACAAGATGGTGCAGGACGCGTTCGGCAAGGTCAACGCAAAGTTCCAGAACAGGATGACCCTCCGCATGGAGGATCCCGCCCCGGAAGAGGCGGAAAGCCTCTCCGAGCGCTACGGCATCCAGACGGTAGAATGGCGGGACGACAAGGGCGGGACCGAGCGCGGCTCGCTCGGCCTCGTCGTGGAGGCGGGCGACAAGTTCCGTGTCGTGCCGCTCCAGATGGTCAGCATGATTTTTGCATACGCGGTCAACGGACTGGACGACCTGGAGGAGAACCTGACGGACAGCGTCAAGGCGCTCGCCTCCAAGTCCGCCAAGATTGCATACGTGACGAACCACGGGGAGCTCGCCCTTGCCGACGCGCAGAACGGGGCAGGCAACTTCGCGGAACTGATCAAGGACAGCTACAGCCTGGAGGAGCTTGACCTGTCCACGAAGGACATTCCCGGCGGAGTGCAGACCCTGATGATAAACGGCCCCAAGACGGCCTTCACCGAGACGGAGCTGTACAAGGTGGACCAGTTCCTGATGCGGGGCGGCAACCTGATGCTCTTGCTGGATCCCTTCGACGCGCAGTCCAACCCCTACACCGGCGAGACGAACTACGAGAAGATAGAGACAGGGCTCGAGAAGCTTCTGGAAAAATACGGCGTAAAGGCCGAGAGCGCCTACGTGCTGGATGAGGAATGCTACACGCAGCCGACCCAGCAGTACGGCAAGCTGAACTTCTACTATGCCCCCCTGCTGAGCGACAAGCGGCTGAACCAGAAGAACCCCGTCAGCGCGAACCTGGGCAACGTCATCTTCCTGATGCCCGGCGCGATAGACACATCCGAAGCAGCGGCAAAAGCGGACGAGAAGGTGACGGTGCTGGCCTCCAGCTCGGCCAAGTCCTGGACGATGGCGGACAACGTGATGCTGAGCCCCTTCACCGTGACCCCGCCCGCGGACAAGTCCGGCATGAAGAGCTACGATCTGGTGGTCCTCATCGAAGGCAAGTTCGAGAGCGCGTTCGCAAAGAAGCCGGAGGAGCCTGCCGGGGATGCCGGTGCCGAAGCAGGGGACGCTGACGGGGCAGCCGCTTCCAGCCCAGCCGCCGCAAGTTCCGGCAGCCTGAGCGGTGAAAATCATACCCCGAAGAGCACGCAGGAGGGCAAGATATTGCTCATCCCGACCTCCTACATCACCAGCAGCCAGATACTGGAAGCGAACAGCAGCTCCGCCATCGCGAAGCTCCTGGAGAACGCCGTCGACTACCTGAACGGGAACGGGGACCTCTGTGCCATGAGGACGAAGGGCCTGAGCCTGAGCAGCCTGTACGTGTACAACGGCCCGCTCGTGACATTCGCCAAGTACTTCAACATCATAGGGCTGGCCGTCATCGTCGCCCTTATCGGAATCCTCGCCCTGCTTTCACGCAGCGCGCACAGGAAGGAAATACGCCTCCGCTATGACGCGGATGACGAACGTGAGGTGTCCAAATGAAAAACCCATATATGCGGAAAATCATACTGCTGTCATGCATAGCGGTCCTGCTGTGCGTCTACATAGTCCAGCTTGCCCTCTCCCGCAAGACCGGCATAAAGTCCCTGCCGCTTGAGGCGGAGATTGACTCGATTGCGATACAGACGGCCTCCACGGAAGTCCGCCTGTCGCTGAAAGACGGGACCTGGTTCGTCAGCAGGGGGGAAGGCCAGACCGAATACGAGGCCGCCCAAGGCATCGTGGACAACCTGGTCGCCGACGTGAAGGACATGAAGCTGCTCGCCACTGCGGCACGGTCCGCGGGGAGCGACAGCGCACGGTACGGGCTTGACGACGCGGGCAAAATCGTCGTGACCGCCTGCAGTGCGTCCAACCCCGTCCGCACGCTCCACGTGGGAAAAGCTACGTCGACGGGCAGCCAGAACTACGTGCAGCTTGACGGCGACAATGCCGTGTATATTGTTGGAACCGCCCTGCGCCGGGACTTTGACAAGCAGTGCGATGACCTGCGGAGCAAGAGCATCTACTCGCTCGGCGACGGCGAGAAGATAGAGAAAGTCAGCTGTACCGTCTACCCGGCGGAAGAGGCAGCCGGGCCTGACGGCGAATCCGGGAAAGCCGAGAGCTTCTCCTTCGTACGGGAGGAAGCTCCGGCAACGGCCGGTTCAGATGAGGGCGGAGACAGCATGAGCGTCAGCAAGGCTGTCTGGAAGCTCCAGTCCGGCTCCCCGGCGGACGGCAAGGAGACGGACAGCGACAAGGTGGCAAGCTGGGTCTCGTCCCTGACGCCCCTGTCCGCCTCGGAATGGCTTTCCGACAATGCCTCCGTCCCGGCAGACTACAAGCTTGCCTCCGAACTGTCGTTCACGGCGGGAGGCAAGGACTACCAGATGAAGCTGTACAGGGGCAAGGAAGGCGAGGAGGACAGCTACATCATGTCCTGCTCCACGACCCCCTACCTCTTCAAGGCCGCAAGCTACGTCGCGGCCCGCTACACCAAGACACTGGCCGATTTGTGCAAGTAAGCAGAAGTTCCCCCGGGTATGTTTGCAATTACAGCCATGCCCGGGGGATTTTTTTGCATCCTGCACTTATAAGTACACGCCGTCTGCACTTATAAGTGCGCGCACCCTGTTCTTATAAGTGCACGCCACCTGCTCCTATAAGTGCACGGTACCTGCGCTTATAACTGCACGGCACCATGCAGCTCCTTTTTGAAATTTTTTCGGGGAGCTGATGAATTCGCTACATTTTGCCCCCTTCAGGCGGTGCTATATTGTCCCCAAC
>CACYDQ010000478.1 GCA_902773215.1 uncultured Spirochaetaceae bacterium
AGCGGGAAGGAATCCTTCATCAGCTCCGTCAGCATCGAGGAGCAGGGCGGGGCGGGCATACGCTACATTTTTTCCGATCAAGTTCACAGGGCCGGTCTGACTGACGATGAGAAGGCATATTTCTCCGCCGAATAGCTTTTTCACCATATTGTGGGCATCGTTCCACGCTGCCATCATCCTGGCTTTCCTCATCACGCTCCTGCATGGCGGGGGCATCCGCATGGACGCGGATTTGTTCGGCATGATACCGGACACGCTGCATGCGGCAGACACGCTGCATAATGCAGACACGCTGCATGCGGCAGACACGCTGCGTAATGCTGACACGCTGCGTAATGCTGACAGGCGGCTCTCGCAGAACGGTTCCAGAAACATATTCATCCTTGTTTCCCATGCGGAATTCAACAAGGCGAAGGATATGGCGGGGCGGGTGTACGAGTCCCTGGCCGCTTACCCCCGGCAGTTCGAGTCCCTGACCCTCGCTGCGGATATGGGGGCGGCCTCGGACATAGAGGACTTCATCTATGCCAACCGCTACCGGCTCCTGCCCGCGGCCGAGGCGGACAGAATCCTTGCCTCGGAGGAGGGGGCGGACTCCTTTGCGGAGAATGCCCTCGTGACGGCTTTCTCGGGATTCTCGCTCGCGTCCATGGACCTGCTTGACGGCGACCCCTTCCTGCTGACGGATACGGAGCTTCGCTCGTGCATGGCGGCAGTGCAGGATTCCGGGACTGCCCTCTCGCCTAAGGATGGGGTTCTCGCGACGGAGTATGAGGGAGCCTGGTACGTGATGATCCGGGGCGTTCTGAGCGAGGAGGGGGCACGGCTTGCCAGCAAACGGAATGCGGTCAGCACGATATACGATGTCTGCCTGCCTCTGGAGGAGGACGGCTTCCGCTTTGTATTCTCCGGCACTCCCTTTCACAGCTACGAGAGCTCCCTGTCTGCCTCCCGCGAGATAACGCTTATCTCTGCGGTCAGCCTCCTTCTGGTGCTCTGCCTGCTTATCTTTGTGTTCCGCTCGCCCCTGCCCATCGTGATGTCCCTGCTTTCCGTCGGGCTTTCGGTCGCCAGCGCGTTCGCCGCCACCCATGCCGTTTTCGGCAACATAAAGGCGCTCGCGCTCGTCTTTGGCACCTCCCTCATCGGCTGCTGCATAGACTACAGCCTGCACTTCTTCATGCACTGGAAGTACAATGCCGGCATCCGCTCGGGAGACGAGGCGAGGAGCCTCTTGCTCCGGGGCCTGAGCTTTTCATTCATCTCCACGCAGTTGTGCTACGTCCTGCTCTTCTTTATGCCCTTTCCCCTGCTCAGGCAGATTGCCTTGTTCTCGTTCACGGGCATCACGAGCTCCTTCCTGACGACTGTCGGCCTGTATCCCCTTTTCCGCCTGCCCAAGCAGCGGGCTGCGCTTTCCCGCATGCAGTTACCGCCTTTGGCACGGGGCAGGCTGCCGTGGGGCAAGTTCCTTCCGCTTGCCCTGATGGCGGCCTCCATCTGCGTCCTCGCCGTGAGGCACGATAAGCTGAAGGTCAGGAACGAAATAGGCGGCCTGTATACGATGCAGGGGCGGCTCAAGGAGGACACTATCTTGTCAGCCAAGGTGCTCCGCTACAATCCCTCCAGCTACTTCATCGTCAGCGGGAACACGGCGGAGGAAGTCCTGCTCAGGGAAGAGGCCGTATGCAGGAGGCTTCAGGACAGGTACGTGGCGACCAGCCGCTTTATCCCGTCGCGGAGGACGCAGGAGAAGTCTTTTGCCGCCTGCGAGCAGTTGCTCCGCCGCCTTCCGGGGCAGCTCGATATGCTCTGGCAGGATGAAGGCGGGAAGGACGAGATTCTTTCTGAGTTTGTGCGGGAAAAGGGCCTGTACCTTGCGCCTGATACGCTTGAAGACACGGGGGCTGTCCCCGAGAGCCTTGCGTCCATTATACACATGCTCTGGCTCGGGGATGCCGGGAACGGGGCCTTCTGCTCCGTGGTGCTTCCGTCCAGTGTGAGCGACCCGGTGTCCTACCAGGCGCTCGCGGATGAGATGGAGGGCGTGTTCTTCCAGAACAAGGTCAGCAGCATAAACGGCTCTCTGGACTGGCTGACCAAGATGGTCCTCCTGATGTTCGCCGTCGCCTATCTGCTTGTCATTGCTCTCATGAAGCTGAATTACAGCTGGAAGCAGACCCTCGGGATAGCTGTGGTTCCCCTCGTCAGCATCGCCGTGATACTAGCCGTGTTTGCCGCGTCCGGCTACGCGGTGGATTTCTTCTGCACGGCGGGGATGGTGCTCGTGTTCGGCCTGGGGCTGGACTATATCATCTACATGACCGAGCACGGACGGCGGAAAGATGACGGGCAGGGCATAGAGCCGGCGGCCGTCCTCCTCTCGTTCGTCACCACGGAGCTGTCATTCGGCGCGCTTGCCCTGAGCAGCTTTGTTCCCGTGCACATTATCGGCCTCTGCATCTTTTCGGGCTGCCTCACCGCATTTTTGTGTACCGGGATGGGGCGGGAAAATTGCAAAGATTCGTGATTCTTGTTATAATCAGCCCATGCGGAACATTCCTGCCGTCCTTGCCCTGTCGCTCCTCTTATGCTTGTTTGCTTCCTGTGCCACGGCCGGGCAGAACGTGACGGACGGGGCTTCTGTATTCGTCACTGACTTCAAGAGCGTCTCTGTTCTGCCAGCACAGTGCATGGACGGGAATCTTGACGAGCTCCAGCTGTTCACCGGCTCCTTTGGCGAGCAGACCTTCTCTTCCCTGGCGTATATACTGGCGGATCAGAAGGGAATTGACATAACGCTGCTGAACGAGATGGGGATGGACATGGGCAAGCTGAGCTTTGACGGCAAGAATCTTTCCTTTTCATCGCCGTATTTCCCAAAGAATGTCAGGGCGGATTACATAGTGCTGGATATCCAGAACGCGTATTACGATGTCAGTGCCCTAAAAAAACAGTATGATGCCTCCGGGCTTGCGTTCAGCTTTGAGCTTGCGGAAGGAAAGGAACTCCGCCGGGTTCTGGACGGGGACACTCTTGTAGAAGAGATTGTGAAGGACGGAAGAGCCGTCACCATCACGAACTTCCTGCGCGGCTACCGCTATGAGCTGAGGAAGGTGGAAGAATGAGCGGCTCTGTGATTCATTTTTCCCGCCCAGCCGTCGTCAGCGCGTGCGGGATTGGAACTGATGCCCTGTGGCGTTACGTTTCCTCCGCCGACAATTCGGCAATCACATCCATGCGGACGAAGTTCGGCGACAAGGAGTTTTGCGCGGCGACAGTCTCCTGTCCGCTAGCTGCGCCTTCATCCTCACGATACCCCGACACTCATCTGTTCAGGATTGTCGCCGCCTCACTGGAACAGCTCGGGGAGACTGTGAGCAGTGCCGTCACGAGATACGGGGCAGACCGGGTCGGCGTGTGTGCGGGCGGGTGTGACAACGGGAGCGAGCTTTCCATAGCGGCGCACCGCCAGTATTTGGGAAACGGTGAGTTTCCTCCCGGGTATGTCCTGGAAATGCAGGGGGCAGGTTACGTCGCATCTTACATAAAGGATTTCTTCGGTCTCGGAGGGCCTGCGACGGCGATTGCGACGGCATGTTCCTCCAGCTCCACGGCGATTGTCAGGGCCGCCGAGATGATACGGGCCGGTATCTGCGATGCGGTGATAGCTGGTGGGGCTGACATCGTGTCCGATCTGGAACTGCTGGGCTTTGATTCCATGGAGTGCGTCTCCCCGGTGCCCTCCAATCCTTTCAGCGTGAACCGGTCGGGCATAAGCCTGGGTGAGGCGGCAGTGTTCTTTGTTCTCTCTAAAGAGTCCCTTGTTCCTGAAGGGCCGGAGGTCACCCTTGCGGGCTACGGGGAAAGTTCTGATGCCTTCCACATCACGTCTCCGGACACGGAGGGGGCGGGGGCGGCGGTCGCCATGTGCCGTGCGCTTGAGTCTGCCGGATTCGGACCGGGGCAGCTGGACTTCATTGCTTTGCACGGTACGGGGACGGAGAGCGGGGATGCGGCGGAGGCCCGCGCGGTGTCCGCTGTCTTTGGTCCGGATACCCCCTGTGCCTCCTGCAAGTCTGTCACGGGGCATACCCTGGGGGCGGCCGGGGCTCTGTCTGCCGCCGTCTGCTACGAGGCTCTTGTCAGGAATGCCCTTCCCGTACAGGCTTGGGACGGAAAGCGGGATCCGGAGCTGCCGCCCATCGGAATAACGGGGGCGGATACTGCCGGGACTGCCCGGGAAAAGCCTGTCAGATGCTGCATGAGTAATTCCTTCGGCTTCGGCGGGGTGAACGTATCTCTGATTATGTGTAAGGATAAGCTATGAATATGATTCCACAGCAGATTCCGGCAGAGGAGCTTACTTCTCTGATACCTCATAGGGGCAAGATGATTCTTTTGAGCCGGATACGCTCGCATGATACGGTGCGGAACCAGATTATCTCGGAATATGATGTCACGGAGGATTGCATCCTCTATGATGAGAATCTTGGAGGAGTGCCTGTCTGGGCTGGGTTCGAGATGATGGCGCAGAGCATTTCCGCCCTGAGCACGATTCAGCAGCTTTCCTCTGGCGGTGCGGATACCCCTGCGCCCGGAGTCATACTCAGCGTGAGCGGCTTCGAGTCTACTGTCGCGAGCATCCCCGCAGGGAAGACTGTTGAGCTGAGAGTCTGTGAGGGCTACAGGGACGGCAACGTGTGCCGTTATGACTGCGAGATGTATGAGAAAGGTGTGCTTGAGCCTGTGGCGACGACGGCGATTACCGTGATGGGAATAGAGGATATGAATTCCTTTTTTGAAGGAAGGGGTGTGGGGTATGGAAACTGAAAATACGGAACGGAAGAAAATTCTCGTGACCGGGGCAAGCGGTGGCATAGGAAGGGCCATTGCTGTTGCCGCCGCACGGGAAGGCTACTATATTATAGCCCACTACGGGCAGGGACTTGACCGTGCCAAGGAGACGCTGGAGCTTGTGCAGTCTGCCGGCGGGCAGGGTGAGCTGGTGCAGTTCGATGTGGGGGACCGGGAAGGCTGCAAGGCCGCTCTCAATGGCATAACGGAAAAGCACGGTGCCTTGTGGGGTGTGGTCAGCAATGCCGGGGTCGCACGGGACTTCAGCTTTCCGGGGCTGAGCGGCGAGGACTGGGATTATGTCGTCCACACGAACCTGGACGGCTTCTTCAACGTAGTACAGCCTCTGACCATGCCGATGTGCCGCAAGAAGCGGGGGAGGATAATCGTCATCTCCTCCGTCAGCGGGATAACGGGCAACCGGGGGCAGACCAATTATTCCGCATCCAAGGCCGGGCTTATCGGTGCGGCGAAAGCCCTTGCGGTGGAGCTTGCCTCCCGGAGCATCACGGTCAATGCGATTGCCCCCGGCATCATTGAGACGGATATGATAAAGGATGCGCCGCTTGATGAGATATTGCAGGCGGTTCCGATGAGGCGTGTCGGCAAGCCCGAGGAGGTCGCCGCCCTTGCCGTATTCCTCCTGTCGGAAGGGGCGGGGTATATTACCCGGCAGGTCATATCAGTGAATGGGGGGATTGTATGAGCACGGAAGTTTTCAGGCGACCTGACGGAAGACGGCGCGTCGTCGTGACCGGAGGCGGCATGCTGAGCGCACTGGGCGATGACTGGGACGAAGCATTCCGGAACCTTAAGGCGGGGAAGAACTTCATCAGATATATGAAGGCCTGGGACAAGTATGCCAAGGTGAACACACGGCTCGCCTGTCCGTATGAGAAGGAACTCCCCGTATACCCCCGCAAGAAAATCAGGGGAATGGGCCGGGTCGCCCGCCTTTCGCTCGAGGCGACCGAGCGCGCGCTTGTTATGGCGGGACTGAAAAAGGATGACGGGAGCGTGCTGGATGAGCTGCACAACGGAAGGACGGGGATAGCCTACGGCTCCTGCATGGGGAGCATGGATTCCATCGTGGAGCTCTATTCTATAGAATTGGACAACAACACCTCCCTTATCAACTCGCAGACCTACATAAAGTGCATGCCCCAGACATGCCTCTGCAACCTGAGCGTTTTCTACGAGCTGCGGGGACGCATGATTACGACGAATTCCGCCTGCACGTCCGGTAGCCAGGCCATAGGCTATGCCTACGAAACCATTGCGTCCGGCATACAGGACATCATGCTTGCGGGCGGGGCGGAGGAACTTGTCGCCCCGGATGCCGCCGTGTTCGACGCGCTGGGCGCTGCGGCCTGCATAAACGACAGGCCGGACCTTGAGCCGAAGCCCTTTGACAAAAACCGCGACGGCCTGGTAGTTGGGGAGGGGGCTGGTACCCTGATACTGGAGGACATGGAGCATGCTGTCTCCCGGGGGGCGAAGATTTTTGCGGAGGTTGCGGGCTTCGGGACGAACGCGGACGGAACTCACGTCACGAACCCAAATTCAAGCACCATGGCGTATTGCATGGAGCTCGCGCTGAAGGATGCGGGCATATCTCCTTCAGACATAGCCTATGTGAACGCCCACGGGACTTCCACGGTGGCGGGAGACATTGCCGAATCTGACGCCACCTACAAGGTTTTTGCGCGTCCGGTACCCATCAGCTCCACGAAGGGCTACATTGGTCACACGCTGGGAGCGTGCGGTAGCATAGAGGCATGGCTTTCCATAAACATGATGAACAGCTCCTGGTTTCATCCGAACCTGAACCTGACCGCTCCCGATCCGCGCTGCGCTCCGCTCGGTTATATCATGGAGAACGGGCTGAGTGCTGATGCCAGATACATCATGTCCAACAATTTTGCGTTCGGGGGCATAAATACATCCCTGATTTTCAGACGTCTCAAGGATGAGGAGAAACAGATATGCTGTACATAATGAGGCACGGAAAGACGGACTGGAACGCGAGGTATAAGCTCCAGGGGCGGACGGATATACCCCTCAATGAGGAGGGGCGGAAGATGGCAGAGGCCGCCCGCGAACAGTACAAGGGCGTGCACTTTGACATCTGCTATTGCTCTCCGCTCGTCAGGGCACGGGAGACTGCCGCGATTTTCCTTGCGGGCTCTGGAGTTCCCGTCGTCTATGACGATCGCCTGAAAGAAATGTGCTTCGGCATATACGAGGGCTGCGAGAACGTCTTCAGTAAGCCGGACCTTCCCATCTACAGCTTCTTCAAGGATCCTGCCAACTATAAAGGCGTGGAAGGGGGAGAGACCTTCGAGGAGCTTTTTGCGAGGACTGGGGCGTTCCTGCGGGAAGTCGTCAATCCCGACCTCGCTCAGGGCAAGGATGTGCTTATCGTCGGGCATGGAGCGATGAACTCAAGCATTGTCTGCCAGGTCCGCGGCATGCCCTTGGAGCGGTTTTGGGATGCCGGAATCGAGAACTGCCGCCTGATGATGGTGAAGTAGGGGCGGCTGGGGCAGAATCTCCTTCTTGCATTCCCTCTTTATGCCGATAAGGAAATTGTGAAGAACTGTCTGAAGCTTTTGATCCTTGCTTTGATCCTCTCCTTCATCCTGCCGTCCGGTACGGATGCCTATGTGGTCAAATATAAGGAAGATTATTATAAACTTTACCACGTCCACTACGCCCAGGCCCCGGACGATTGCATTGAGAACATCTGGTGGCTGGAGCAGGCCGTCAAGGCGGACTTCGCCAATCCCCTCTATGCGATGGCAAAGATTGAGACCCACGAACAGTGGGAGAAGTACCGCTTCCTTTTCCAGATGCACGTCAACCTCAAGCTTATCGAACAGCACCTGCGGCTGGGCCGGGTTTACGACAAGCAGGTCGCCTACTTCTACGATGCGCCGTGGAAAGACGAGTACCTGCGGAACTTGGAGAAGGCCAAGACCTGCTACGAGTCGGCCTACTACTATTGGCGCGAAGCCAAGATCTGGGCGGAGAAGGCCTCCATTTCCCAGTACAATTTCCTCTATATAACTGACTTGCAGAACTGGGAGGACGAGCGGGAACGCATTGTCACCAGCGAGCTGGACTACGAGAAGACCTTGGACCGGGAGATAGCCCGCTTGGACAAGGTTATCGCTCAGTATCAGGAGATGGACGGCAAGTCCTATTGACCTTCTGCTTTCTCGATGTAGAAGCCTTGCTTGCAGTTTTCCCGAATCTTCTGTAGAATGTCCGCATGGCAGACAATTCCGCGAAGAACATAGAGCTTTTGGATTCCACCCTGCGCGACGGGGCTCAGGGTGAGGGCATCAGTTATTCCGTACAGGACAAGATACACATCGTGCAGGCCTTGGACGAGCTTGGGGTCAAGTACATCGAGGCTGGTAACCCCGGCAGCAACCCCAAGGATATGGAATTTTTCCAGAAAGCCAAGGAGCTGCGACTGAGCCATTCCCGGCTCGTCGCGTTCGGTTCCACACGCCGCAAGGACTCCTCCTGTGCGGAGGATGCCAATTTGCAGAGCCTGCTTTCTGCGGAGACCGAGGATGTCGTCATCTTCGGAAAGACCTGGGACTTCCAGGCGACCGAGATTCTGCATGTCTCCCTTGAACAGAACCTTGAGATGATACGGGACAC
>CACYDQ010000479.1 GCA_902773215.1 uncultured Spirochaetaceae bacterium
ACGAATGGGAAGAAAACTGGTATCAGAAGAAAGCCTCAGAGGAATCATTAAAAGCCGCCCAAGAAGCCGCAGAGGAAGCAGAGTCTGAGCGGAGGAAAGATGAGCAAGAGAGGAGCGAGCACACCCTGCGCTGCGACCAGTGCGGCAGGGAGCTGCCCGCCGTCAGGAACAACTACGGCGACTGGGACTTTCCCACGAGTTATTGTCAATAGTTGTGGACGAGAATTTTACGCAATTTAAGCAGCGATCAATAATTCCCCGTCAACGAATTCCCTTCCTTCCTGTACAAGCTTGAGTTTCTCGAAGCCTTTGATTCGCCGCCAGTGCTTTTCTGCCTCCTTGCAGAGCTTGAACACCATAGCAAGCGTCGCAGCGCCCGATCCATTCCCTTTCGTGGATTTGTGCCTGAGCCTGACAGTAGCGAAAGTTGACTCTATCGGGTTCGTGGTCCTTATGTGAACCCAGTGCTCCGCAGGGAAATCATAGAAGCGGAACAGGTCGTCATAATCCTTCTCCAGACATTCCGTTGCCTTGGGGTATTTTTTCCCGTACGTGTCCAGGAACTTCTGGTATGCTTTCTGAGCATTTTCCTTGGTATCAGCAAGGTAAATGTTCTTAAGGGCTTTTTTTGCCTCCGGCTGCACACAGTCGGGCAGCTTGTCCAGCACGTTCCCCGTCTTGTGGAACCAGCATCTCTGGATTTTCATCTGCCCCCAGATTTTGTCCACGGCATTCTGGAATCCCAGAGCCCCGTCGCAGACCGCGAGCTTCGGGGCTTTCGTAAGCCCCCGGGCTTTCAGGTCGACGAGTATCTCCGTCCAGGATTCCTCGCTCTCCCTGATTCCCTGATGCACGGCCAGGAGCTCCTTCTTGCCGTCGGGCGTAACTCCAATTATTACAAGGAGACACAGCTTCTCGTGGTCAAGCCTCGCGTTGCAGTAGACTCCGTCGGCCCACACGTACAGGTACTCCTTCCCCTCAAGGCTCCGCTTCGTCCACTGCCCGAACTCCTCTGTCCAGACCGCCTTCAGCCTCATTATCGTGGAGGGGCTGAATCCTTTCGCGTTCTCCCCGAAAATGGCCGCCAGCGCATCGGGGAACTTGTTCGACGAAATTCCCATCAGGTAGAGCGTCGGTATCACGCTTTCAAGCGTGGGGGTCTTCCTCATAAACTTTGGAAGTATCGCGCTTGAGAAGCGCTCCCCGGCGGGCAGCTTACGGTCGTCTATCCTCGGCTGCTGGACTTCGATGCCCCCGCATGAAGTCAGAATCTTCCTTGCGGGCTTGTACCCGTTCCTGACCACGACACGGTGACCGTCTGAATCCCGCAAGCACTTATGGGCGTTGATGAATTCTTCGACCTCGGCTTCCAGAGCTTCGGCGATTATTCTACGAGCCCCCTCTCTCGCAAGGCTCTCAATTGGATCAAAGTCCTCCCGGTTGACATCTTTTTCGTTGTTGGTTACAGTTGTACTCATAAAGAGGTTCTCCTTTGTTGTTTTTGTTGGTAGCTAAAGCATAGCAGAGTTGAACCTCTTTTTCTATGCCTTCACCTACCCCGTCCACAACAATTGAGTATAACTCTTTGCAAAACCAACAGTTCCATACTCAGGATTATCGCAGCAGACGATATACGGAAGTATGACGTCAGGATTCTCTATCTCACGAGCGTCTATCAGCTCATCATTCGACACGATGTCATGGTAAGGGTTTTTCGGCATATTGGTACTCATAGGGCTTTTCCTCCTGTTATTCTTAGGCAAGCTCCGCCTTGCCGTCCGAGCAGATGACCTCTCTGGCGGGAAAGCGGAAGTTCCCCCCAGACAGTCCCTCCATAAACTTCTTATAACCAGTATACAGGCTTATCCGCATAAAATCCAGTGATTTCCAATCACCGATTTTCCAGCAGACCGCCAGCCAGTCCAACCGAACACTCTAATATAGGGGGGCAGCAGGGAAAAATCAAAAAAACATGAGGCAGCCAGATTCGCGTGCGGGACGCCCCTCCCCTTGCATCTCATTTCCCGTCGGGAAAGCTCGTGAACGCGCCATGCTCGACCAGGGGCAGTCCGTACTTTGCCTTTGCGTCAGCGAACGCCCGTATCATGAAGCTCATGTTCCGCGCAAGGTTCCGCATGGTCTGCAAGCCCTCCAGGTCCTTCTTCACGTCGGCGGCAGAGTGCCCGTGCACCTGGTTCCAGTAGGTGGAGGAGGCGACGGGCATTCCGCTTATGGTGAAATACTTGTTCAGCACGTCGAAGCTCGCCGTGTTCCCGCCCCGGCGGCAGCTGACCACCGCGGCCCCGACCTTCATCTGCTTGGAAAAGGACGTGCTGTAGAAGAGCCGGTCCAAAAACGCCAGAATCGTCCCGTTCGGCGAGGCGTAATAGACGGGGCTGCCCACGACGAGCCCGTCCGCCGCCTGGAACTTGGGCGCGACCTCGTTGACCAGATCGTCAATGGCGCACATCCCTGTCTTAAAACAGGAGCCGCAACTCAAGCAGCCGCGTATGTCCTTGTTCCCAATCTGAATCAGCTCCGTCTCAATTCCCTCGTCACCGAAGACGCGGATCATCTCGCTCAGAGCCGTCGCCGTGCATCCGCCAGCCCTCGGGCTGCCGTTCAATAAAAGTACCTTTGCCATTATGGAAGCAGTATAGCACAAAGTTTCACACACGGACAATAGCGACGTGTGCTATTCACTTGTATCAGCTTCCTCTTTCGGTCGGTGATACAAGCCTAGGATGAACAGGCCGATTCCCATGATGACAGGGAAAACAATCGCTGCGCCCATTCCGCTTTTGAGGTTGTCATTGAAATGGCTTGCTACAGTTCCAACCAAAGTCGGGCCGCCCGAGCAGCCAAGGTCCCCGGCAAGGGCCAACAAGGCAAACAGAAGCGTGCCCCGTCCCTTCACCATTGCGGAGGCTGTGCTGAATGTGCCCGGCCAGAAAATGCCGACCGAAAATCCCACAAGTCCGCA
>CACYDQ010000480.1 GCA_902773215.1 uncultured Spirochaetaceae bacterium
GAACATCAGCGTGGAGCTGCCCCGCAACAAGCTCGTTGTCATCAGCGGGCTTTCCGGCAGCGGCAAGTCCTCGCTCGCATTCGACACTCTCTTCGCGGAAGGGCAGAGGCGTTACATGGAAAGCCTCTCTTCCTATGCCCGGCAGTTTCTGGGCAGAATGGACAAGCCCGACGTGGATCTTATTACGGGCCTGTCCCCTGCTATCTCCATCGAGCAGAAAACCACCCACAAGAACCCCCGGTCCACGGTCGGTACCGTCACCGAGATATACGATTACTACCGCCTTCTCTTCGCGAGAATTGGCAAGGCCCACTGCCCCAACTGCGGGCGCGAGATAAAGGAACAGTCAATCGACCAGATAATCGACACTGTCCTCTCCTGGAACGAAGGGACCAAGCTGACCATCCTCGCCCCCATAATCAGGGGCAAGAAAGGCGAGCACACCAAGCTGCTTTCCGACGCGGTGAAGTCGGGCTTCAGCAGGGCTCGGATAGACGGGCTCATGGTCTCGCTCGAAGACTCCATCAAGCTTGACAAGCAGAAGAAACACACGATAGAGATAGTCGTTGACCGGATAGTCCTCCGCGACGACATACGGAGCCGCCTCGCGGACTCCATAGAGACCGCCCTTAAGAACGCGAACGGGGTCGTCATCGTCCTGCGCCGGGTCAGCAAGGGAGAGAGCGCATACGATGCCGTCGCCGCAAGCCTTGATGCGAAGGGAACGCCGTACGATGCGGGGGCGGACTACATAGAGCAGGAGGTTTTCTTCTCCCAGAAGAACTCCTGCCCCGACTGCGGCATCTCGATTCCGGAATTGCAGCCCCGGCTCTTCTCCTTCAACAATCCCTACGGGGCCTGCCCTGACTGCACGGGCCTCGGCGAGAAGATGGAATTCGACGAGAACCTGATCATGCCCGACCCCTCGCTCTCCTTCAACGAGGGCGGCCTTGCCCCCTACAACCCGGAGAGCGCGTGGAACGGGTCCATGTTCGAGGCCATCGCTTCCGCCGGGGGCTTTGACCTGGACACCCCGCTCAAAAAGCTGTCGAAAAAGCAGAAGGACTTTCTCTGGAACGGCGATGAGGAGAAGAACATACGCTGGGTCTACCACAAGCAGAGCGGGGAAGGGATGAGCACCTACAACCGCCCCTGGATAGGGGTCTACGCCGACCTCCGCCGCCGCTACGTGGAGGCATGGGGAGACAGCATGAAAAGCTCTCTCGAGCGCTATATGTCCCACCGCGAGTGCCAGACCTGCAAGGGAAGGCGGCTCCGCCCGGAAGCCCTTTGCGTCACGGTCGGCGGCAAGAGCATCTGGGACCTGACCGGCTTTTCCGTGCAGGAGACCATCGACTTCTTTGAGAAGCTGGAGCTCACCGAGACAGAGCAGGCGATTGCCGCCCAAGTGATGAAGGAGATAAAGAGCCGCCTGTCCTTCCTCAAGAACGTCGGCCTTGAGTACCTGACCTTGGAGCGGTCGGCGGCGACGCTCTCCGGCGGCGAGGCGCAGAGAATCCGCCTTTCCACCCAGATAGGAAGCGCGCTGACCGGCGTCATGTACGTGCTTGACGAGCCTTCCATAGGGCTTCACCAGCGGGACAACGAGCGGCTGATCAACTCCCTCCTCTACCTGCGTGACCTTGGAAACACGGTCATCGTCGTGGAGCATGACGAGCAGACCCTCAGGACGGCGGACTACCTCGTGGACATAGGGCCGGGGGCGGGCGTGCACGGGGGCCGGGTGATGGCCGCCGGCAGCCCCGAAGAGGTCATGCGCTGCGAGGAGAGCGTCACGGGCCGCTACCTTGCGGGGAAAATCACGATGCCGCTCCGGGCCTGTCGCCGGCAAGGCAACGGCAAGGAAATCAGGATAAGCGGTGTGAGCGAGCACAACCTCAAGAACATAAGCGTCTCCATACCCCTCGGTACCTTCACCTGCATAACCGGGGTCTCCGGCAGCGGAAAGTCCACGCTCCTGAACGACGTTCTTTACCCCGCAATAAGCAATGCCCTGATGAAGACCGACTACCCGACGGGGGCCTACAAGAAGCTCTCCGGTCTTGAGAACATCGACAAGGTCATCAACATAGACCAGACCCCCATAGGCCGCACTCCGCGAAGCAACCCGGTCACCTACATCGGTGTCTTTGACCGGATACGGGAGCTGTTCGCCTCCCTGCCGGACGCGAAGGCGCGGGGCTACAAGAACGGCCGCTTCTCTTTCAACGTCAAGGGGGGCCGCTGCGAGAACTGCCAGGGGGCGGGCACGATTACGATAGAGATGAACTTCCTGCCGGACGTGTTCATTCAGTGCGACGTCTGCCACGGCAAGAGGTTCAACCAGGAGACGCTCGACGTGCTCTACAAGGGCAAGTCGATTTCCGACGTGCTTGACATGACCGTGGAGGAGGCGTGTGACTTCTTCGCGACGATTCCCCACATCTCGCGCAAGCTGGAGACGCTCAAGAGCGTCGGCCTGGGCTACATACAGCTGGGGCAGAATGCCCTGACCCTGTCCGGCGGCGAGGCGCAGCGGGTCAAGCTCGCCTCCGAGCTGGCCCGCCCTTCCACGGGGAATACCCTTTTTATATTGGACGAGCCGACGACCGGCCTGCATTTCGTGGACATCAAGCAGCTGATGGAGGTCATACAGCGTCTTGTCGACAAGGGCAATACCGTCGTCATGATAGAGCACAACATGGACGTGATATGCCAGGCCGACCACATCATCGACCTGGGGCCAGACGGCGGGGACGGGGGCGGCACTGTCGTCGCGACGGGCAGCCCCGAGGAACTTGCGTCCTGTGAGGGCAGCTGGACAGGCCGCTACGTCGGCGAGATGCTTGAGCGGATGAGGAAGCGGGACGGTGAAGCCCAGGCGCGTTAAGGCCTTTCTTTTTATTGCGGTACTCCTCTTTTTGGTCCCCGTACGGCTGCTGCAGGCGGAGGGAAAGAATGTCACTGTCGTTACGATAAACTATGCGCGTCATACGGAATACGAGAAGAACAAGTCGAGCGGGAACGAGATAATCGTCCTGACCGGCAACGTGTCCATGACGGTGGAGAAGGGTAATACCCGGATTGATATAGAGGCTGCGACCGTCCGCTATGACCGCAAGACGAGCATGCTCTTCGCACAGGGAGACGTTGTCCTCAAGTCCAATGCTTCTGGGGGACATCAGGATGCGACGGCGGATTCCATGCTGCTCAACACGGACACGTTGGAGGGCATCTTCGACAATTCCCGCATCGTCCGTTACGGCGAC
>CACYDQ010000481.1 GCA_902773215.1 uncultured Spirochaetaceae bacterium
ATGACATCGGCGAACTTGCCGCTCTCGCAGACGATGATCTGCCGCTTGAGTCCCTTGTAGCGCGCGTCCTCGCCCTGGATGTAGGCACCGTTCATGCCCGTCCCCAGGATGAAGCCGACGTAGCTGGAGTAGCGCATACCGTCCGCGACCGTCGCCGCGCCCGCGAGCAGGGCTGCCACCGTGTCGTTCAGGAGGGAAATCTTCACGTCCTTCTTCCAGCCGTGGGCCTTGAGCGCCTTGGCAAGCTCCTTGCCGATGTGGCTACCGACAACCTCCGGGGCCTTTATCTCCTTGGAGAAGTTGATGAGGACGCCGTCGCCGTCCTCGGTAATCGTCATGGGATAGGAGAAGCAGAAACCAATCCGGTCGGATTTGTCCTTCAAGTGCTCCAGGTTCTCCGCGAACTTGTCAAAGAAGTCCTTCTTGGAAAGCTCACCCTCGGTGCCGGGCATGCGGGTCTTCTCCATGAAGTCGATCGAAGGCTTGCCCTTGCCGTCAAAGCTGACCAGGCAGGAGCGGAAGTTGGTGCCGCCCGCGTCGATGACGATGACGCTCTCCCCGTCCGGCCCCTTGTCCGGAGGGTTGCAGAAGGTACGGATCATGTCCTCCCCCGCCTTGCGGCCGCAAAGCCCCTCGTTCATGTCGAACAGAAGGGCATCCACCACGCTGTCTATGTCCTGGTTCACCGGGAAATTGTGCCGGCCCAAGAAGGCCGCTACTGCTGTGTTCATTGGAAAGCTCCTTGGAAACGCTTTTTAAAGTTCATACTATTATAACACAACGGGCGGAAAAATCAAGGGTCCCAAGTCTTGTGCCGTCCTTCAGGGAGTCCGGGGGGGGGGTACCCCCCGGACGTGCCGGGAAAGTAACGAACTGAGGCTATTGCCCACGCCCGCAGCGGGCAGTACGAAGACTTTGTCCCGGGCGAGACGGACACTCACGGAAAGCCAGGCGACACAATTTGTCTATAGACTATTGGCACATCTTGTCAATAGTCTATAAACACTGCTGTCTCTAGTCTAGAGACACATATTGGCAATAGACCAGAGACATATCTTATCAATAGACCATTGACAAGATATCGTTGTAGCTCCCAAGGCAGTCTCTCCCTTCTCCTTATCCGCCGTCTGTCTCCAGGCTGTAGAAAAGCCCTATATCTCCATGTTCATCGCATGGCGCACTTCGTCAAGGGTCTTAACGGCGATTTCACGTGCGCCACGGCTTCCGTCCAAGAGCACCTGCCGGATGTAGTCGGGGTTCTTCTCCAGTTCCGCCCGCTTGGCACGGATGGGACGGAGCTCTTCGTTCAGGGCCTCGGTCAGGGTCTTCTTGAGCATGCCGCCGCCGCCGTCACCGATCCGCTCTGCTATTGCGGCAGGCTCCTCGCCCGTGCAGAGGGAAATCAGCATGAGGAGGTTGGCGACGGCGGGCCTCTTCTCCGGGTCGTAGCTGATGTGGCGGTCGGAGTCGGTCGTCGCCTTCTTGATGACGGCGGCGGTCTCGTCCTCGGTCGCAGACAGCATGACGGCGTTGCCGCGGGACTTGCTCATCTTCTGAGTCCCGTCCAGGCCCATGATTGCCGGGGTTTTGGAAAGCAGGGCCTCAGGAAGGGGGAAAACGCCCTCCTTGCCCTTGCAGAACTTTTCGTTGAAACGCCGGGCAATGAGCCGGGTCATCTCTATGTGGGGCAGCTGGTCCTTGCCGACGGGGACGACGTTTCCCTTGCAGAAGAGGATGTCGCATGCCTGGTGGACGGGATAGGTCAGCATTCCCGCGTTGACGGTCTTCATGTTACCCCGCTCAAGCCCGCTCGCAATCTCCTCTTTGACCGTCGGGTTCCGCTCCAAGTCCGCGCTGCTAACAAGGGTCAGGAAGGGCAGCATCAGCTGGTTGGCCTCGGGGATATAGGAATGAGGGTAAATCAGCACGTCCGGCCCCGGCTCTATGCCGCAGGCCAGGTAGTCTATGACCAGCTGCTTGGTATTCTGGCTTATCTCGCTGAACGCATCGTGGTCGGTCAGCACCTGGTAGTCGGCGATGAGGATCATCGTCGGCACGCCCAGTTTGGAAAGGCGGACCCGGTTCTTGAGCGAGCCAAAGTAGTGGCCAATATGCAGGCGGCCGGTGGGCCTGTCGCCCGTCAGCACGCGGAATTTTTTGGGATTCTCCTGAATCTCCTGCTCCAGCTTCTGGCTCCGCTCCAGCGCAGCCGCAAAGGTCTTGTTTATGTCTGTGTTCAGTTCTACTGCCATAGAAACAGTATAGCGAGAACGGTATTCTCCTTCAACAGTCCTACTTGAACAAATCCGCGATTTTGCTATAATGAATAGGCACAATGAGAGCGACGAGGGCGATAATACATCTGGGGAACCTGGCCCACAACATACAGGCTATACGGGGCTTCGTAAAGCCGGGCGTACAGATATGTGCAGCGGTCAAGGCGGACGCATACGGCCACGGGGCGGTAGAATGCTCCAAAAGGCTGCTTGCAGAAGGCGTGAACGTGCTTGCGGTCGCAACCGTCGGAGAAGGCTTGGAACTGCGCAAGGCCGGAATCTCCTGCCCTATCCTGCTCTTGAGCCTCTGCGCACCCGAGGAAATAGAAGAGGCCGTCAGAGAGGACATCACGCCGCTCGTGTTCGACAGGGAATATATCGGGCTGTTCGCCACGGCAGCGGGCAAACTCGGAAAAGAAGGCTATTCCGTCCACATCGCGGTTGACAGCGGTATGGGGCGGATTGGTTGCCTGCCCGAAGATGCCGGAAAGATAGCCCGGATGGTTGCGAACAGCAGGAAACTAACAATAGGAGGAACCTGTACGCACTTTGCCCTGTCAGATGGCACGAGCCAAGAGGCACAGGAATACACCCTGCTCCAATACAAAAATTTCCTAAAAGCAATAGACAATATCCGGAACGAGGGCCTTGACCCAGGACTGCGCCACTGCTGCGCGTCCGCCGCGAGCCTGACCCATGCGGAGATGCAGCTGGACATGGTACGCCCGGGAATCATCCTCTACGGCTACTATGCCGACGAGGTTGACCGGGAATATCTATATAAGTTAGGAACCCCGCTTGACCTCCGTCCTGTGATGACTCTTGAGACCGAAGTCTCCGCCATCAGGCACTTCTCCAAGGGTATGAGCGTGGGCTACGGTCGGACGTGGATTGCGGAAGAAGACACGGACATCGCCGTCCTTCCTGTCGGCTACGGGGATGGACTGCTCCGCCACTGGGCTGCGTGTGGGCTTGCAGTCGCCATCGGTGGAAAAACATATCCTATTAGGGGACGAGTCTGCATGGATCAGTGCATGGTGGATCTGGGGTCCGGCTCCTCTGTCCGACGGTGGGACAAGGCTGTTATCTTTGGCTGCAAGGCCGATGGGGCGCTGAAGGACGCAGACGACATTGCCCGCGCCACAGGAACAATCTCTTATGAGATAACGAGCTGCATAACCCGGCGGGTCCCGCGCGACTTCGTCGAATAGACGCGACTACGTCGAATAGGACGGGCGGCTTTACGGTTCCTTCTTCAGGCTCAATGCTATCAGCCCCTGGCCCACATAGTAGGTAAGCAGGTTCAGTACATGGAAGATGAACTGGGTCGTCCCATGCTTTGGTAGCCGAGAGAGAGGCGTAAAGAAAAGGGTAAAGAATAATATCACGTCGGATATCGCAAAGAGGACTGCTCCTATTATTGTTAGGCGGACAAAGCCGGGATTTTCCCTGAACTCGGTGAAGCTGAATGACTTTCCCATCATGAAGCTCAGCACGAACACATAGACTATGACCGCATAAAAGAGAAGCTGAGGGTTGAACTCAAAGACCCCGGTAGCAGGAACCAAAAACAGGACGGCAGGAACGGCGATAATCGTCGGAAGAAGATTGAACCAGTGGAAGCGGCTTTTTTTAAAGAAAGCAATGAGGTAAAACACGTGCCCGAGGGCAAACGTGACCAAACCGATGATGAAATAGAGTCCCCCATCCGGCAGGTTCGACAGATCCATGAACACGTCCCCTATCATTCCAAACACTAATCCAGTTAGGATAATCTTGGAATAACTGCTTCCGCTTTTTCTTTCTCTCAGAGCAAAAAAGCCGGTCAACACGAAGAAAAAGCTTGCCAAGGCCTTCAAAAGCACACAGGTCCAGACATCGGTCGACATGTCAAGCAGGGCCATAGAAACAAGCATTAAAATGAATGTGATTATCGTTTTCATACATGTATTCCTTATACTATAAGTTATCGGTTCCTGCCGCAGGCCGCTGCAGGTCAGAAAGATACTTCTTCACTTCGGCGACAAGGTAGAAGGAACCTGTCACCAAGAGGGGAACAGCCAGCCGGTCTGCCTCTCCCAACGCATTTCCTATCATATGTAGGTAGTCCGCATTCGCTGTGTAATCAACCCCTGCTGCCCGGAAGGCATTCTCCAGCCGTCCCATGTCACATGCCTTCGTCTCGCCCGGCCTTGTCAGGAACACAGAAGAGAAACAATCCTTAAAAAGAGGAGCTATGTCCTCCACGTCCTTGTCGGCGGCAGAAGCAAAAAGGAGGACGGGATGTCCGTGCCGGCCCGTCCCGGTCTCAGTTCCGGCAGGAGGAAGCTCCTTTCCGCCATACAGTCGGGCAAATGTTTCCATCGTGAGCGACACGCTCCGGGGTGTATGCGCACCATCCAGAACCATCTGAGGGATATGGGGAAAACCCGGTACCGGGGCGACTATCTCAAAGCGTCCCGGCAGGACAGCCTTGCCCAGCCCCCGCTCAATGACCCC
>CACYDQ010000482.1 GCA_902773215.1 uncultured Spirochaetaceae bacterium
ACTTCCTCAACCCACTTGTGGAGGGTATGCCTCGCGGAGGGAAAGCCCAAGTCCAGGGCATCCACGTCCTCATGGCTCCGCACGGCAATCCACTCGAAGCCCGTGACTTCCTGCTCCTGCGCACGGAGCTCCGCACCGGCATCAAGCACGGCGGTAAAGAAGAGATCGCATGTCTTGTAGTGGATTCCCTTATACAGGTAGTCATTGGGGGAAGAGCAGAGGTAGCGGATGTTCTTGGGCGAAACGCCCGTCTCCTCCAGGCACTCGCGGGCGGCGGACTCTTCCGCGCTCTCGTCCATCGTCGTGAAGCCGCCGGGCAGGGCCAGCTTGCCTTTGCTCGGTTCTTTCGCACGGCGTTCAAACAGGATTTTGCCCTCGGTATTTGCGATTACGAGACCCACCGCGCTCGCGACGTTGCAGTAGAGGTCAAAACCGCAGTCGGGGCAGACCCACTTGTAGCCGCCCCGGTGTGTCTCTATGTTCCTGCTCCCGCACTGGGGGCAGTAGCTGAACTTGTTTCCTTCCATATACATTAGTATATGGGAAAAATGCGGAAAGCTCTAGTACTTTGCCAGGTGGCGGCCAGTGGACCAGCCATTGCCGTCGGAATAGAAGGCAAGAATCTCCGTGGAGAAATTGCTGTCGAGCTTCTTCTGGTAGTCCAGTATTTTGGAGATGTAGTTCAGCGTTGACTGAGGAGTCCTGTCTCCCTCCACCTTGCCGCGTCCCGCGTTGTACTTTGCGAGGCCCGCAATCTGGGTGCTGGAGACCTCAAGGCAGTAGCTCAGGTGGGACATCCCGTAGTATGCGGAAGTCTCCGCGTCAAAGAACTGCTCTTCGGTCAGGTTGGGGAAGGAATAGGAGTTCAGCTGGAAAAGGCCGCGGTCAATGCTGCCGTTTACGTTCGTGTGGGTCGCGTCCAGCTTGTACTTGCTCTCAGTGTAGGCAAGGGCAAAGGCGAGGGACGGCGAGACATTAAACTGGGAGGCCGCATCAAGCACGGCAAGGGCGACCTCGCGGCTTCCTGTCACCTGGGTGTAGAACCACTCGACATATCCCCGGGTATCCTGGTTCCGGTACAGGGAGAGCTCCGTGTCATCGACGGGCTCGTAGCTTGCGAAGTCCATGCTGCCACTGACATCGGTCTCGGCCTTGCCGGCAATGAGCCCAAGTTCCTCGCCCTTGACTGCATCCACGCTCATCCCAATGCTGTCAGGCGCCAGCTCCTCCTGCTCGACGGCAAGGAGCTCGTCATTGCTTGCGGAAGCCTCAGACGCCACGCGGTTTCCGCCGACGGGAACGCTCTCGCCGTTCTCGGGAAGGTACACGGAAACAAACAGCCCCATGGCCGCGAAGAACAAAGTCGTGGCCATCGTGCCTGCTACCATCTTCATCAGGTTACTTTTTTCATTGCTCATAGCATTACTCTCCTGCCCGGCGTGGCTTTCCGAACGACCAAAGTCTCCACGGCCATCCATTCGCAACACAGTCGCCATAACCCGGGCGAAAACACTTTTCGGTTCTGATTGTTACACAAAGAAAAGAATTATTCAAGCAAATATTTGAAAAATATGCGTTTTCTTACCGTTTTTTCAAAGAAAGCCCCGCAGAGGGGGCTTTCTTTGAAGTTAATGTAGATATTGGAGTTTTTAGAAAGAGAGCTTGACCAGCCCCGGATCCGTAAGCAGCGAGGCCTCCCCGCTGAAGAACACGTACTGCGGGTGCTTCGCGGAAAGCTCCTCCATGAAAAACGCCGCGTCCACGCCGGGAATGCCGGCCGGAACAGCAAAGCCCGCCACGGAGGCACAGTCCTTGACACGCCGGGCACAGTGCTTGAACGAGGCGACAAAGGCTTCCCCCTCTCCGGAGGCTGGCTGCCTGTCTGCCACGGGGATTATCGCCGCATAGCCCCCCTTCTCCTCCAGGGCCTTCAGGAAGTCCCGGAAGGACGCAAGGAACTCCTCGTTGTAAGAGGATTCATCGCAACCGACCTGGGTCCAGGGAAGGTCAACCAGGAGGAGGTGGGAGAGGTCAGCCGGGGGAATGCCGCCGCCCGCACAGGCGGAGGCGGACAGCCTCGTACCGGAAATCTCCAGCTCCTTGTTTCCTTCTATATAGTAGAGCCTGTTGGACTCCACGCAAAAACGCTTCTCAAGCTTCATACACTCCTCCCCGGCACATGCGTCCGCTTGCGCGGCCTCATGATGCGGACTCGGCGGAGCCGACGAGGCACATCCACTCGGCTTCCGCACAGAGCGTGTCGCCGACGTATGCCTTGCCCGCCTGCTTGACCATCTTGGGCGAGACGCGGAGGTTCTTGACCTCCATGCGCACGGTGTCGCCCGGCCTCACCTGATGGCGGAACTTCACCTTGTCCACCGTCGCAAGGAAAAAGAGGCTTCCCTCGGCGAACTTCTTCTGGTAGCTCAATGCCGCCCCGCCGCCCTGCGCCATCGTCTCAATCAGGATGACACCGGGGACGACCGGGTACTCCGGGAAGTGGCCCGCGAAGAAGAAGTCCTCCTCGGTGAACTTCCGGGTGCAGACGCAGCCCTCGTCGTCAAAGCTCTCTATGCTGTCCACGAACAGG
>CACYDQ010000483.1 GCA_902773215.1 uncultured Spirochaetaceae bacterium
CCCGCCCTTCCCGACCTCGCGCAGGTACAGGACTTCCTGCGGGACCAGCAGGCAAATCCCTCCTGACCTGCCGCCGGTCCCACGCGTCCGAGTGAGGCATCGCACGCGCCCGGGTGAGCCGTCGCACGCGCCCGGGTGCGGCTGTCACAGTTCCCGGGAGAATTCCCCGGAATCGTTGCTGTATGTGAGATTTTGATACCGGTGAGGGCGCACTGGTCGTCCGAAATGCTGCCAATGTAGTTGCCTTTCCGAGAATACTGCTCAACAGGTCGGCAATGTCTGCCGCTTGTCGGGCTGACAGGCTGGCCGCCCTGAGGGAATCTGTCCCCCTCCAGGACGGAGGGAGACAGAAGGGAAAAGATTTTTTACTTCTTCTTACCGAAGGTCTTGATGCCCTGGATGACCAGGACGATTGCGAGCACCGCCATCGCAGCGGCAAAGCAGAGCTGGAACCAGTTGCCCCAGTGGAAGGCGTTCTGGGCACCGGCTGCCATCGCGGAAATCTTGGTGATGACGGTCCTGATCAGCTGGGTCAGGGTCGCGGCGAGCATAAAGACGGTCGGAATCAGGAACATCTTGTTGTTCTTGCCGGCGTTGCCGAGCCATGCGGCGACTGCCATCAGGGCGATTCCGGCGAGCAGCTGGTTGGCCGCACCGAAGAGGCCCCAGATCTGTGAGAGGGAGAGTCCTCCCAGGACGCATCCAATGGCGACCATGAAGATGGTTCCCGTCAGCGGGTGGGCCAGGAAGGAGCGGATGCCGTCCGCGTCCTTGTAAGTCTTCTCGTTATCCTTAAGGAAAAGCTCGCTGAACATGAAGCGGCTCAGGCGGGTTCCCGTGTCAAGCGATGTCAGGGCAAAGACCGAGACGGAAAGCGTCAGCAGGGCGTAGACGGCCGTGTTCTTGTTGAACATGCTGGCGATTCCCGAGGCGAATGCGACGGGGGGAGCGACGGTGAGCTTGAGCGTCCCGCCATCTCCCGTGAGGGCCGTGGAAGATACCATTCCGACCGCGATGAGGGAGATGACTCCCAGCAGGGACTCGATGAGCATGGAGCCGTAGCCGATTGCCTTGGCGTTCTTCTCGTTGTCAATCTGCTTGGAAGTGGTTCCCGTGGAAATCAGGGAGTGGAAGCCCGAGCAGGCTCCGCAGGCGACCGTGATGAAAAGGGCCGGGAACATGGGGCCGATTGAGGTCTTCCAGCCGTTGAACGCGGGGAGCTCGAACGTGGCCCCGCCGGTGAAGGCCGAGAAGATGATTCCTATGAGGGCGAGGGCCATCATGGCATACAGCAGGAAGGACGACAGGTAGTCGCGGGGCTGAAGCAGGACCCAGACAGGAACCAGCGACGCAACGACGATGTAGGCTCCGATGATGATAATCCAGGCGGTGCGTCCCAGGGCGAGGCCGAAGTTAAGCCCCACGAAGATTGCGAGCACGACACCGACAAGTCCGATAATCGTCGCGACCATTGTGGAAAGCCCGCACTTGTTCGTCAGGATTCCGTAGATGATGGCGAGCACGATGAAGAGGACAGAGACCATCGCGGTGGTCTGGTTGCCGTTCGGATGGGCAACAAAGCCGAACTGGCCGGCATCGGCGGCGGTAAAGAAGGTTCCCGCGACGACGTTGACGAAGGAGGCGATGACCAGAATCAGCACGAGCAGGGCGAAGATGATGAAAAGCTTCTTTGAGGTCTTGCCCATGGAAGACTTGATGATCTCGCCGACGGACTTTCCGCCGTTGCGGATGGACGCGAAGAGCGAACCGAAGTCCTGCAGGCCGCCGAAGAAGATTCCTCCGATGACGCACCAGAGGAAGACCGGCACCCAGCCGAAGACCGCCGCCTGAATCGGACCGTTAATCGGGCCTGCACCTGCGATGGACGAGAAGTGGTGTCCCATGAGGACCGCGGGCTTGGCGGAGACATAGTCCACGCCGTCGGGGGTTGCCACGGCAGGGGTTTTCTTCTTGGGATCGATTCCCCACTGCTTGGCCAGCCATGAGCCGTAGAACACGTACCCGCACAGAAGCAGGGCGACTGCGGCCAGAATGATGCACAATGCTGTCATACCATTACTCCAAACGTTTTATTTCTAGGCCTGGCCATCACTGACCCTGCCTATTGTTGCCTTTAGGTTTTTGCCGAGGCGGTTACAGGTGACGCTGCCTCCTTCCGCCTCCCAGACTGCGACCCGGTATCCGCTCCAGCCTTGGAAGCCCCACTTGTAGGACTTGTAGCGGTACAGGCGGCGGGCATGCTTCAGCGCATCCCTGTCCGCCCTGTCACAGAGGACGATGAGGCTTATGTCCGTGTTGCGGTGTCCCTCCCCTGCCCTGACGCGGGAAAGACCTTCCTCCCAGGCGCGGCTGTCCAGCCCTGAGAGGCTCTCTGCCGTCAGCTGCTCCTCGCTTGCGAAAAAGACGTGTTCATTGGAATCGATGTCCGCGATGTGGGCGGCCTTTACCAGGAAATATTGCTCGGTATGGGAGTGGAATTCAGCCTCGGCGACGAAGGGAGCGGCCACCCCGTCCTGACAGACAGTGTAATAGCCACCGAATGATTTGAGAAGCCCTTCAAGCATTTCTCCCCGCGTCTTCATTGACATACTCCCCTATATGTCCTGTTATTATATGAAAACGTGCACTATTTGTAAAGGGGTTTTACCAGCATTGCAGACAGTTTTTCCCGTATACCAAAGCGGATTTTTTTGATATGCTTGGCGCTATGACAGTGAACGTGTACTCCCAGTTTTTCTCGGCTGAATGTGAATACAACGGCGTACGGCGCAGGGCGGCCCTGGTCAGCCTCTGCTCGGACTCGGAGCAGGGGCACATCACCTATTCCGCCTCCGTGACCTTTTTTCCCCATGTTGACGATGAGGACTTCGCGGTAAGCTACGATGCCTTTCAGTCCCAGGTGCTGTATGAGGGCAAGGGCCGCCGCTCCAAGAAGAGGGAGGCGGTGTTCCAGGAGGGGCTTCATCCCGTCATCGACGGCCTGTCCGGACAGATTGGCGCGAAGGTTTTCTGGGACAAGCCGCTCCGGCCCGAGAGCAGGGGCTGAAAGGTTCTTTATTTACAGCGTTCTTCCCATAAAGACTTTGTAATGTCAATAAGTTTTTAAAGTGTACTTTGAAAACGCTAAAATTTCTGCCAGTGCAGCTGTTCGTCTATGCTGGC
>CACYDQ010000484.1 GCA_902773215.1 uncultured Spirochaetaceae bacterium
CGAGGGAGAAGGTGCTTTGGCCCGCTGAGGCCGGGGTTCGGGGGTAAGTTATTTGAGTAACATCATCGTGGGGCTGGATATAGGTACCACTTTCATAAAGACTGTCATCGGGGAGCTGGATGAGGATGACAACGTCTCCATCATTGGATTCGCAAAAAAGCCCTCGCAGGGGCTCCGCAACGGAGTCATCGTAAACATAGACGCTGCCGTCGCCGCCATCAATGCGTCGATTGATGCTGCCGAGCAGGTCGCGGGGGTGGACGTGGACTCCGTGTTCACGGCAATCGGCGGGGCCCAGGTGGAGAGTTTGAATTCCGAGGGGGACACCGTTGTTGACGACAAGAGCGATAACTACAGGACCCTTGAGATTACGGAGGCAGCCAAGGGGCGCGCCGTCGGGGCCTCTACGGCGATAAGCATCCCTATGGGCATGAAGATGCTGCATACTATCCCTCAGGAATACTTTGTTGACGACCTGCCCGGGGTCAAAGATCCGATTGGAACGATGGGCAAGCGGCTCAAGGTCAAGGTTCATATCATACTGGCGAACGGGACTTCTTGGCAGAACCTTGAGCAGTGTATCGTCAGGGCAGGCTACGAATGCAACGGCGTGGGCTCCAAGACCTTGATGGCGGCATTTGCGACGATACATGAGGACGAGATGGATTTGGGCTCCATCCTCATTGACATGGGGGGCGGTACGACGGATGTCATCGTGATGAACAAGGGGGCACCGGTCTTCATGGCTTCTATTCCCGTCGGCGGGAACCTCGTCACGAACGACATAGCCCGGGTCAAGGACATCCACGTCTCCGTTGCCGAGAAGATAAAAGTTGAGAGCGGTTGTTGCTGGCTGAGCGGAAACGACGAAGGGGAGGAGGTCATAATTCCTGGTGTGGGAGCGAGACCTCCGGAAGAGACTACCCAGTATGAGCTCTGCCAGATAATCCAGCCCCGGGTCGAGGAGATTTTAAAGATGGTCAGGTCAGAGATCGTCCATCATGCCAACCTGACTCAGTTGAACGGCAGCATCGTTCTGACCGGGGGCGGGGCCAAGATGCCGGGCGTGGTCGAGCTGGCGCAGTGCGTCTGGGGGACATCGTCCGTCAGGGTAGGAGAGGTCTCTGACATGGGCGGCCTGGACAAGGGTTACCGGGAGCCGGATTTCGCGACGGCGGTGGGACTTCTGGATGACAGGTGGAAATCCAGGCATTCTTCTGCTTCGAGGAAAAACGTTTCCCAGAATTCGGAAAAAGGTGAGAATTTCTTGAGAAAATTCTGGAATAATTTCTTCTAATGTTATATGATTAGGTATATTTTGCGTTGATGACGCGAGACCTTCCTTGAAAAGGGGATAAATTCAAGGTGGGATTGAATGTGGGGTGGGAGGAAAAAAGTATGATAGAGCTGTCCGTGCTGAACGATGGGAATTCCGATGTTTCGGCGGTGAACCCTACCGTAATCAAGATAATCGGTTGCGGTGGCGGCGGATCCAATGCGGTCAACAGGATGATAGAGGCGGGCGTGAACGACGTTGAGTTCGTCGTTATGAACACCGATTTGCAGGCTTTGGGTGTGTCCAAGGCTCAGAAGAGGCTCTCAATCGGACAGAAGCTGACCGGCGGTCTCGGTGCTGGCGGAAACCCGGAGGTCGGGGAAAAAGCTGCCGAGGAAGATGCGGAAAGAATCAGCAATATAGTCAAGGGTGCGGACATGGTCGTCATCACTGCCGGCATGGGCGGTGGTACTGGTACCGGCTCTGCTCCGGTCGTCGCTGAGCTTGCCAAGAAAGAAGGCGCGCTGACGATAGCCGTTGTGACCACTCCTTTCGGATTCGAGGGGCCGGTCAGGATGCGGAATGCCCAGGACGGGCTCAAGAAGCTCCGTGGCAACGTGGACAGCCTGATTGTCGTTCCCAATCAGCAGATAATGAAAATCGTCGACAAGAAAGTGAACTTCAAGCAGGCTTTCCGCCTGGCGGATGACGTGCTCTGCCAGGGGGTTCAGGGCATATCCGAGATTATTACCCTGCCGGGCGACATCAACGTGGACTTTGCGGACGTGAAGTCCGTCATGCAGGGGCAGGGCGATGCCATTCTCGGTGTCGGATTCGGCGAGGGCGAGAACCGTGCCGTTGATGCCGCCCAGGCCGCTATCTCTAATCCCCTGCTGGAGGACTGCCAGATTGACGGTGCGTCCAACATACTGGTTAACGTCGTCGGTGATGACGATGAGGCGAGCATGCCGACGATGATGGAGCTGGAGGAAATTACCAAGACGATTTCTGCCTCCGCGTCCAAGAACGTCAACATCATAAGCGGTATCTGTACCAAGCACGGTATGGGGGACAAGCTCTCAGTGACTGTCATTGCGACCGGTTTTGCGGGCAAGGACGGAAAATCCGCTCAGGCCGGTGATGAATCTGAGGGCGAGAAGCTTGAGAAGCGGGGGAGCGAGAACGTGCTGGACTATGGCAGCTTCGAGAACATCCTGCACGGCTCCTCGGCACAGTCACCTGCTTCCGTGAAGCTTGACCCGTCTAAGATAAAAGTCAGCACCATCCCTCTTAAGCCTTCTTCCTTGGAGACCCTGAGCGCGGTTCCTGTCCCGAAGCCGGCTGTCGCCACGCCGTCCCCCGCGCTCGCAGCTTCTCCTGCGGCCAAGCTCCGTGGTCCTGCCGCTCAGGATGGGGGTCAGTCCCGGCCTAACATCCTTTCCGCATCCGTTCAGCAGGAGGGAGAGCAGTCCCACCGTGCTTCGCAGGGAGGAATACGTCCTCCCGTAGGCTATGCCATAAACAAGGATGACTTGTCCCAGCCTGCCTGTTGGAGGCACAACCTGGACGGTCTTTCCAAGAGCATAAACCTGGTTGATGTCAAATAGCATCCCTGCCGACAAGCTTGAGAAGTCCTTCCGTGATGACCTCCTCCTCGTGGAGGGCAAGGCGAGGCTGTCTGCCGAGGCCTACGGTCAGTGCGCAAAGGACTTCCTTGTATATCTGGACAAGAAGGGGCTTGCCCTTGAGTCCGTGACTCCCCTGGATTTGACCTATTACCTCACCTTTCTCCGTCTGGAGAAAAATGACGGTGACCAAACCGTCGCTAAGACGGTTTCCGCCCTCCGCTCTTTCGGTTTTTTTTTGAAGAGGGAGGGCATCTGGGCAGAGAATGTCGCGATGGAGCTGGACAGGCCGGGTGCATCCCGCAAGCTTCCCCGCGTGCTCAGCGTGAATCAGGTGGACTCTCTGCTCGCGGCCATAGACACCAAGAAGCCCCTCGGGGTCCGGGACAGGGCCTTGTTCGAGCTCATATACAGCTGCGGCCTCAGGATAAGCGAGGCCTGTTCCCTACTCCTGTCCAATGTCCACTTCAAGGAGCGTTTCATCATCGTCAGGGGCAAGGGCAGCAAAGAGCGGAGCGTTCCTTTCGGGGATGCCGCGTATGACTGGCTCTACAAATGGATCTACGAATGCAGGTCCCAGTTTGTCCGCTCTGACAACATGGACTTTGTGTTCGTCAACAGCCGGGGGGGCAGTCTTTCCCGCAAGGGGGTGTGGAAGAATTTCCAGACGCTGGAGGCGAAGAGCGGGGTCACGGCCAAGGTCCACACGCTCCGCCACTCCTTTGCGACCCATCTCCTGCAGGGCGGGGCCGACCTGCGTTCCGTGCAGGAACTGCTCGGGCATGCGGATCTGTCCACCACGCAGATTTATACCCATGTCGACAACGAGCTCCTGAGGGAGTACCACAGGGGCTTTTTTCCCGGCCACAAAAACGCCGGTTCGGAGGTTACTGATGAAAATTGAATCCGTTTTTGCCGTCGTGCTCGCGTCAGCCGTGCTTTTTGCCTCATGCTCGCCTTCCTACAACAGCGTCAAGAGGATGCAGCGGCTGGAGGAGGGGGTCTCCAATCCGACCACCAAGGAGGAGCTGGAGGAGGCGATTAAGAAATATGAGGGCCGTGCTATGGATCTGGTTCTTACCGAGTCCCAGACAGGCATGTGGTACAAGCTCCTCGGAACCCGCTACTTGGACGAGCGGATGTACCGCAAGGCATACGAAGCCTTCCGAAAGGCCCTCCTGTATTACCCTGACAATGCCCATCTCTACTATTATATAGCGATTTGTGCGGGCTACATAGCGAACAGCGAACTGGACTTCGATGCGAAGGGAGGCATGGAGACGGCTGAGCGGATGAACTACCTTAAGCTTTCCGAATCTTCCTACTTGAAGGCCTTGGAGATAGACCCCAAGTATTACCGGGCGATGTACGGAATCGGTGTCCTCTATGTCTTTGAGCTGGATCAGCCTGCTGATGCCATTCCATACCTGGAGCGTTTTCTGGATACCCAGAAGCGGGACTCCGATGCGATGTTCGTCCTGGCCCGCGCCTATTACCAGACTTACCAGTTCGACAAGGCCGTGGTCCTCTACGACAAGATAATTGCCCTGAATCCCAATGCGGAGAAAACCTCCGAGGCGAAGGCGAACAAAAAAGTTGTCCTTGACGCGCAGTATGCGAATTAAATACATTTGAAAAGGTGGAACTGATAGACATTGCCGTCTCCTCCCTCTATTTCCTCACCCTGAAGGAGAAAATTCTTTTAAGGAAGAATATTGACAGAATTGAGCGACTTGCTGTACTGTCTATAGAAGACATTTCCTTCCTTATAAAGAGGCCC
>CACYDQ010000485.1 GCA_902773215.1 uncultured Spirochaetaceae bacterium
CTATCATAATCTGGTCAATCAGGCCGAGCGACGACTGCATGAGGCTCTGAATCGTAACAGGCAGGGCAATCTCGACAAGCTTCCGTTTGAATTCTTTGTCTATCATAATTATGATGATATTGTTGTTTTTATGGAAAATCTAGGGGAAAAATGACAATTTTATATGATAAAAGTATAATTCAGTATAAATGCAAGCCGAAAGAACTTCGTAACCTGCCGGCAGACAGGCGAAGGACCGTCGGCGTCCCTGGTAATGCCCCCCTTGGACCGGAAGTCCCGGCAGGAAAGCGGTCTGTTCACAAGCTCTTTTTTCTTTCATACAAACGTGCTAGAATAAGATATGCGTGTTTCTTCTTCCATAATATTCTCTTGTGATGCCGCCGAGTATTCCGGCGTAAAAAAGATTGCTGGGAAGGTCTGCCTCGACGTGGAGCGGGTGACTGGAGGCAGGCCTGCTCTCCGCGAAGACGCTGCTTCCCCCTCTGCCGGAACGCTGGTGTTCGCAACGCTGGGAAAATCCCCGCTCGCGGAGAAAGCCTGTGTGGACGCGGGGCTTGCGGCGGAGCTGAACAAGCTTCGTGGCAAGCGGGAGTGCTACGTCTTCGCCGTGAGTGCTGACAGAATCGTCATCGTCGGGAGCGACAAGCGGGGGACGATATACGGGCTCTTCCACCTGTCCGAGCTGATGGGCGTGTCTCCCCTCGTAGACTGGGCGGGTGTCCTTCCTGCCCGGCGCGAGAGCGTGGAAATCCCGGAAGGAGTCACCCTGTCCCGCGAGCCTTCCGTAAAATACCGGGGCTTTTTTATAAACGACGAGTGGCCTGCCTACGGCAACTTCACCACCCGCAATTACGGCGGCTTCAATGCCAAGATGTACGAGCACGTCTTTGAGCTGCTCCTGCGCCTGAAGGGTAACTACCTCTGGCCTGCCATGTGGTCGGCCCGCTTCTCCGACGACGGGCCGGGGCTCGCGAATGCCGAGCTTGCCGACGAGATGGGCGTCGTCATGGGGGCGAGCCACCACGAGCCGTGCTGCCGTGCGGGCGAGGAGTACAAATACCTGCGCGGGCCCGGCTCGGTTTACGGCGACGCATGGAACTTCCGGGCGAACCGCGAGGGAATCACCCGCTTCTGGGAGGACGGGCTCAAGCGCAATGGCAGCTTCGAAAACGTCATCACCGTGGGAATGCGGGGCGAGGCGGACACCGCGATCATGCAGAACGCGACGCTCGCGGACAACATCGACCTGCTGCGCGACGTGCTCAAGACGCAGAACCGCCTCATCCGCGAGAACGTCAATCCGGACCTGGGAAAAGTGCCCCGCATGCTCGCCCTCTACAAGGAGGTGGAGCCATACTTCTACGGGGACAAGCACACCAAGGGCCTTGCGGGCGACCCGGAGCTTGAGGGCGTGACGCTCATGCTCTGCGACGACAACCACGGGAACCTCCGTACCGTACCGACCGAGGCGATGCGCGGCCACAAGGGCGGCTACGGGATGTACTACCACTTCGATTACCACGGCTGGCCCTACAGCTACGAGTGGCTCAACACGAACTACCTGCCCAAGGCCCGCGAGCAGATGTCCGCCGCCTACGAGTTTGGCATCCGCGAGCTGTGGATTGTCAACGTGGGCGACATCCTGACGAACGAATTTCCCCTTTCCTACTTCCTGAACCTCGCCTACGACTATGAAAAATACAACTCGGACACGAAGGCCTATACCGATGCCTGGTTTGCCGCCCAGTTTCCCTATCTCACGGCGGGCCAGCAGCAGGAAGTCTCCGATATCGTATACCAGTCCAACAAGATTGCCAATATGTGCCGGACGGAATGCCTGAGGCCGGACACCTTCCATCCGGTGAACTATGGCGAGGCCGACCGCATCCTCGTGGAGTCGGAAAGCCTCATCGTGCGGGTGCAGGCACTCAGGTCCGCCGTCCCTGCCGGGCAGGAGGCGGGCTTCTTCAGCCAGGTATACCTTCCCGTCGTCGGGACGATGAACGTCGTGCGGATGCAGCTGTACAGCGGCAAGAACCACTGGTTCGCGTCGCACGGCGCGATTGCCGCGGACATATATGCTGACAAAGTACGTTCCTGTTGCGCGTTCGACAAGGCCCTGGTGGACGAGTGCGACCGGGTGGGGGACGGACGCTTCTACGGCATGGCGTGGTCAGAGCACTTCGGCTTCCGTAACTGGTGCGAGGCGGAGAACCGCTATCCGGTCTACGAGTATGTGGAGCCGACCCGCAAGAGGCGGGCAGTCTTCTGGATTGAAGGGAACGAGTTCACGACGAGCGGGCAGGACTGGACCGTACGCGAGCTGTGGCTGGATGCCTTCAGGAACCCCGATGCCTGCGAGGCCCGCGTGAATGTTGCCTACTGCAACGCGGAGGGGCTTGCGCTCAAGCTGTCCTGCGGGGCGGACTGGATTTCGTATAGCCTGGAAAAGGACGCGGGGAAGCTTTCCACCGGTGGGAACTCCGTCCTTGATACGGTGCTGATACGGGTAGACCGGGACAAACTTGCCGCCGCCACAGAGAAGAAAGCCGTCCTCAAGATTGAGGGCGATGACGGGCATGGCGCGGGGGTATTGGTCAACATCCTCATCGATGCGTCCGTTCCCGACTGCAATTTCCCGACGGGGACATTCGTGCGGACGACGGACTATATCAGCATGGAGGCCGTACACTTCGTGCGCTCGGAGGGATTCCGGGAGCTGGACGGTTACGGCAAGACAGTGGGCGCGGTGAAGGCGGCGGACACGACGGCAAGCTTTGCCCCCGGCTCGGACGACGCGCCCTTCGTGGAGTACGCCTTCGCGCTGGACGCTGATTCCGTCGCGGAAACTGGGGGGCTCATGGCGTTCGATTTCTACCTGAACCCGTCCAACCCTGCCTACAAGGACAACAAGCTCCAGTTCGTCGCGGAAGTAAACGGCGAGAAAATACTGAAGGACGCGGTGGACAGCGCGACCTTCGCCGTCGGGGACGCGCAGCAGCCCTGGGGCAACGACATCGCGGGCAACATCCGCATCGCGACCGTCTATGCCTCATGCCGGGAGGGACTGAACCTGCTGAAGGTCCTGCCGGTCACGCCGAACATCGTGCTTGAGAAAATCGTCATCCACGAGGCGAACAAGCCCCTGCCGCCGTCCTACCTCGGCGTGCCGGAGACGTACCGGGTGTAAGCTGCCCCAAGGAGGGAAGCTGTAGGCTCAAACCGCGTGCATGACCTGACTTCCCTTGAACTCAAATTCATCCGCTCCCGTGTATATGGTCGCCCCCTGTCCGTCTCCGCGACAGGGCTTTCACGCCTCATGAGCTCAGATTGGACAGCCATTTGATGATGCCCAAG
>CACYDQ010000486.1 GCA_902773215.1 uncultured Spirochaetaceae bacterium
CTTCTGGAACGACATGAACGAACCTGCGATGTTCTACTCCGACGAGTCCATCAGGGAGGTCTTCGACAAGATAAAGTCCTTTGAAGGGAGGCGGCTGGACGTGGACTCCTTCTTCAAGTTCACGCCGCTCAGCGGGAGCACCTTCAACCGCATGGACGACTACCAGCGCTTCTACCACGAGGTCAAAGGAGAAGACGGCACGGTTACGCGGATGCGGCACGACAAGGTCCACAACCTCTACGGCTCCTTCATGACGCGGGCGGCTGCCCTCGCCCTGCGGAAGCTCTCGCCGGACAGGCGCATGCTCCTCTACAGCCGGGCCTCCTGCATCGGGGCGCACCGCTACGGGGGCATCTGGACGGGCGACAACGCGGCGACCTGGGAGCACCTGCGGCAGGAGGTGAAAATGCTGCCCTCGCTCAACATGGTCGGCTTCCTCTATTCCGGCGCGGACATCGGCGGCTTCGGCGGGTCAACGACGCGCGAGCTGCTCCTGCGCTGGCTCGCATTCGGGGTCTTCACCCCCCTCATGCGGAACCACAGCGCATGGGACACCAGACGGCAGGAGTTCTACGCATTCGGGGACGTGGAGGACTACAGGAGCGTGCTTGAGCTGCGCTATGCCCTGCTCCCCTATATCTACAGCGAGTTCGTCAAGGCGGCGCTCGGCGGCGGCATGTACCTCCGCCCGCTCGGATTCGACTTCCCCGGCGACGACAGGGCCCTGCGGTGCGAGGACGAGCTTCTTGTCGGCGAAGGACTCCTGATCACCCCGGTCTGCGAGGAGAACGCGCGGGGCCGCTACGTCTACCTGCCCGAGGACATGACGCGGGTCATCTGGCGGAAGGGCAGCATCCGGACGCAGGAGATGGCGAAGGGTTCCTACTATATATATGTGCCGCTGGATTCCGTCAGCTTCTTTGTCAGGAAGGACCGCCTTGTTCCCCTCTGCGCCCCCGCAAAGGACTCGGCAAGCCTGGACACGTCGCATTTTACCCTTGTCGGCACGGGAAAGGCCTACGGGCTCTACGAGGACGACGGCTTTACCCGCGACATAGCGCTGGAGGGCCGCCTGAGGACGCTGACCCGCTGAGGCGCAGGACCCCGGAATCCCGGAGGGGACGGGGCCGCCGCCCCTCCCCCGCCCGTTCATATCAAACATAATCGATAAAAACTGTAAAAAGCCGATTGACCCCTTGCTTTTTTGCCAAAGTCGTTCAATAATAGAGATGATACATTAATAGTAGATTCCGCCTCTTTCATACGGGCGGGCTTCTTAATTTACGGAAGGGGTTTTACAAATGACGAAAGATGAGATTTCTGCCGGAAAGGCAGTGGTCGGAATTGAATTTGGTTCGACACGGATTAAGGCAGTGCTCATAGACAGCACGTGCGCGCCCGTCGCGTCAGGAGCATTTGACTGGGAGAATTCCCTTGTGGACGGAGTGTGGACCTACTCGCTCGACGAGATTCACACGGGCATTTCCACTGCCTTCGCCAACTTGAAGAAGGACGTGCAGGACAAGTTCGGGGTCAAGCTGACAAAAATCGCCGCCCTGGGAATCAGCGCGATGATGCACGGCTACCTGGCATTCGACAAGAGCGGAAAGCTCCTTGTTCCCTTCCGCACCTGGCGCAACACGATTACCGGAGAAGCGAGCAGGAAGCTGTCACAGCTCTTTGACTATCCGATTCCCGAGAGATGGAGCATCGCCCACCTCTATCAGGCAGTCCTCAAGGGCGAGACGCACGTCAAGGACGTGAGCTTCTTCACGACGCTCGCAGGATACGCCCACTGGATGCTCTCCGGCGAGAAAGTGCTCGGCGTGGGAGACGCGTCCGGCATGTTCCCGATTGACGACAAGACCGGGCAGTTCAACACCCAGTTCATCCGCCTCTTCGACGAGCTTGTAGCGGACAAGAAGTTCCCCTGGAAGCTTGCAGACCTCTTCCCCAAGGTCCTGCCCGCCGGTGCGGACGCAGGCCGCCTGACCGCCGAGGGAGCCAAGTGGCTTGACCCGACCGGCGAGCTGGAAGCGGGCGCGGTGATGGCCCCGCCTGAGGGAGACGCGGGAACCGGCATGGTCGCGACCAACTCCGTCGCTGCCCGCACGGGCAACGTTTCTGCAGGTACCTCCGTCTTCGCAATGGTCGTACTGGAAAAGGCCCTGTCCAAGGCATACTCGGGCAAGATAGACATCGTGTCCACGCCGGACGGCAAACCCGCCGCAATGGCCCACGCCAACAACTGCACGGGCGAATACGACAAGTGGATCAACCTCTTCGGCGAGGCGGCAAAGCTGCTCGGAGCGGACTTCTCCAAGGGTAAGCTCTACGACACGCTGCTGGAGCTCGCGCTCAAGGGCGACAAGGACTGCGGCGGCCTCGTTCCCTACAACTACATCTCCGGCGAGAGCATGACCGGCTTCGAGTCCGGCCGCCCGCTCTTCGTCAGGACCCAGAAGGCCAACTTCACGCTCGCAAACTTCATCCGCGCACAGCTTTTCACTTCGCTCGGTGCCCTCCGCGCGGGAATGGACATTCTCTTTGACGAGGAGCACGTCAAGCTGGACAGGCTGACCGGACACGGCGGCTTCTTCAAGACGGCAGGCGTCGGCCTTCCCGTCATGGCGGCGGCGATGCATACCCCCGTCAGCGCACTCAGCACGGCGGGAGAGGGCGGCCCCTGGGGTATGGCCCTGCTCGCGGCATTCACGCTGGACGGCGGAGAGAAAAAACAGGCCCTTCCCGACTGGCTGAACAAGAACGCATTCGCGAGCGCGAAAGTGCAGACCGTGCAGCCTGACAAGGCGGACATCGACGGCTTCAACGCCTTCTTCGCAAACTACAAGAAGGCCCTGCCGGTGGAGCGTGCCGCCGTGGACAACCTGGACTGACAGAACGGGGCAGCAAGCAGGGCGGCTGCAAAGCATTCCGCTGATGCGGCTGCCCCGAAGCATTTGGAACAATACCGGAGCATACTATGGAATACAAGACAATACGTGAAGCGGCCTACGAGGCCAACATGCAGATACCCGCGCAGCACCTTGCGCTTTACACCTGGGGCAACGTCTCCGCATTCGACAAGGCGGCGGGCGTGTTCGCAATAAAGCCGTCGGGAGTTCCCTATCCCGAGCTGACCCCGGAGAGCATGGTCATCGTGGATCTTGAAGGCAAGGTCGTGGACGGCAAGCTGAACCCCTCGTCCGACACGCCGACCCACGTCGTGCTCTACAAGGAGTTCGCCGTCAAGGACGGGGCCGCGATAACCGGCATCATCCACACGCACTCGACCTACGCGGTCAGCTGGGCC
>CACYDQ010000487.1 GCA_902773215.1 uncultured Spirochaetaceae bacterium
AGGCCTCGTGTTCATCAGGCTACCACTCCCTCGCGGCTGTCGCTGCGCTCCTCGACGTATACGATGTCGTTCTCTTTGTAGGTCTTGAGGATGAAATGGGTCTTGATGGAGCGTACCCCTTCTATGGTAGAAAGCTTGCGGGCGACGAACTGTGCCACGTCCTGCAGGCTGTCGCCCTCAATGATGACCTTGAGGTCGTAGCCGCCGGACATAAGATAGAGGGATTTGACCTGGGGGAAGCGGTAGACCCTGTCCGCAAGGCCGTCAAAGCCGCGCTCCCGTTCCGGGGTCACCTGTATCTCTATCTCGGCCTTGACCTTCTCCTTTGCCCCTGCGTCCTTCTCCGGGTTGATGATGGCGGCGTACTTCATGATGACACCGTCGTTCTCCAGCTTCCTGATTATCTCGCTGACCTCGTCGGGGGTCTTCTTGGTCATCGCGGAAATGTCCTCAATGCTCAGGCGTGCGTTGTCCCGCAGCAGGTTCAGAATCTCTTCGGATACGTCCATAGGAATCAAGCCTACCCTATTTCATAAGAACATTCAAGTGGCACATCTCGTGGACATATTCCCTTGTTTCGTGCTAGAGTATCATCATGCTGAAGACAATACGGCCAGAGGCCATAACCGACAACCCCTTCAAGCTGATAGGGGACGACTGGATGCTCATCACCGCCTGCGAGAAGAGCGTGGACGAGGAGGGCAACATCACGACGGGCCGCGTCAACACGATGACCGCGAGCTGGGGCGGGCTGGGGGTCCTGTGGAACAAGAGCGTGGCGACTGTCTACGTCCGCCCCACCCGCTACACCAAGGAAATCATGGACAAGACGGACACCTTCTCGCTGAGCGTCCTGCCCCAGAAGTACAAGTCCGCGCTGGATTACTGCGGCAGCCACTCCGGCCGCGACGGCGACAAGTTCCGCCCCGCAAAGCTGGACGTGGAGTACCAGAACGGCACCCCCTGGATCAAGCAGGCCCGGCTCGTCCTCTTCTGCAACAAGCTCTACGCCCAGCCCTTCGACCCCTTCTGCTTCATCGATGAGAAGTACCTCAAGCAGAACTACAAGAAGGACGACTTCCACACGATGTACATCGGGGAAATCTACAAGGTGATGGAAGACAAGCGCTAGGGCCGGTCCCTCGCACCATGCCGGCTGCCAGCCCTGGGAGAGCCACCGCACCGTCCCTAGGCAATGCCGGGCGGCGGGCGTTTGTCCCGTCCGGTATGCTTGAGTCCGCCAGTCTCCGGCGTCCGTTCCGGTGGCATTTTGAGCACTTTCGCTTGGTTTTCCGGTGCCATTTTGAGCACTTTTGCTTGATTTTCCGGTGCCATTTTTGTACACTTATGGCATGGAATACTCAGGCCGGAAAATCGACAGGCAGCTTCTCGGCTGGAAAAACGAAAAGGAACGGAAGCCCCTGCTCTTGAGGGGCGCGCGCCAGGTCGGGAAGACCTCTGCCGTCAGGGAGCTTTCACGAAAGTTCGATTATTATGTCGAAATCGATTTCCTGAATTCGGAAAACGCGGACATCGCGGAGCTGTTTTCCCAGAAGTCATCCATACAGGATTTATGCCAGAAAATCTCCATAATAAAGAACGTTCCCGTTCAGGCGGGAAAGACCCTGCTGTTCCTCGATGAAGTGCAGGCCTGCCCTGCGGCCATTGAGAAGCTTAGGTATTTCTACGAGCAGGAGCCGGACCTCCACGTGATAGCCGCAGGCTCCCTTCTGGAATTCGCGCTGGAGGAGCTTCCGTCCTTCGGCGTCGGGCGAATCCGCTCGGTCTTCATGTACCCCCTCAGCTTTGAGGAATTCCTCGGCTTCCAGAAGATGGACGCGCTGTGCCATGAGATGAACGGGGCCCGCCCCCGCAAGCCCCTGCCGGAAGCCTTTCACAAGAAGCTGCTGGAACAGCTGCGGATTTTCCTGCTCACGGGAGGGATGCCGGAAGTCGTCTCCTCTTGGTGCAGGGACCACGACTTTCTCAGATGCCGCCAGATCCAGAACGACCTTCTGATTTCCTATCAGGACGACTTCGCCAAGTACCGCAAGCGTATTCCCGCGTCACGGATTCAGGAGGTGTTCCGCTCCGTCGCGGAACAGGGGCAGGGCAAGTTCGTCTATAAGAAAGCCGGGCCTGACATCCGCTCAAGCCAGATAAAGGCCGCGCTGGAGACGCTGGTACTGGCCGGGCTCGTGTACCCTGTCACGCATACGGCCGCGAACGGCATACCCCTGGGGGCGGAAATCCGGGAGGACTACCGGCGGATGATATGCTTTGACACGGGGCTCTTGCA
>CACYDQ010000488.1 GCA_902773215.1 uncultured Spirochaetaceae bacterium
CGCCCCCGACTACGTCCTTGTGGACAAAGGCGTGAAGGACAAGCTGATTGACCTGATGAAGGGCGAAATCCTCAGGCAGTTCGGCGACAAGCCGCTGGAGAACAAGGACTACCCCAAAATCATCAACGAACGCCGATTCGTGCACCTGTCCACCCTCTGCCCCAAGGCAGAGATGGACTTCGTGACCAACAAGATTTCCCCGACGATAATGGATCTGGGAGACATAAACGGAAGGGAAGCGAACGACGCGGAGATCATGCAGGAAGAGATTTTCGGCCCCCTTCTGCCCGTCCTGAGCTTCGACAACATAAATACGGTGATGTCCTATGTGGCAACGAAGCCCGTACCGCTTTCCCTCTATATATTCAGCACCAACGCCGACAACATCAGGCGGGTCACCCGGGAACTGCGATTCGGCGGCGGTTGCGTCAACGACGTGGTCTACCACCTGGCCTCCAGCAAGGCGCCCTTCGGCGGAGCTGGCGAGAGCGGCATGGGAAACTATCATGGCGTATACGGATTTGAGACCTTCTCGCACAAGAAGTCGGTCCTGATCCAGTCCACCAAGACCGACATGAAGATCCGTTACTCCCCCTATACCGACAAGATGCTGAGGCTGCTCAAGAAAATAATACGCTAGCGGGAAAGCTCACGGAATCAGCTCCCCGTCCTTCAGGTGCAGGATTCTCTGGTTGCGGGAGCCGCGGAACTGGAGGCTTATGTCCTTCTGTTCTTGTATGAAAGGGCCGTCCACGAGCACGTCTATGCAGGAAAGCATCTGATCGGTGTGCTCGGTGTGCTTGCGGCCGTCCGCAGGCTTCAGGTCCCTGTCGTAGACATAGCCGGTGAAGCACCAGATGCTCTTGTCCGGGTATGCCTCCTTTACCCGCACGAGGAAGGGAGCGAGGACGGCCTGGTTCTCCTCCTCGAATGGCTCCCCGCCCAGCACCGACAAGCCCGCGATATACTCTTTATCCAATGCCGCGAGTATGTGATCCTCAATCTCCTTGGTAAAGATGCTGCCGTAGCAGAAGTTCCAGGTCTCCTTCTGGAAGCAGCCCTTGCAGCAGTTCCTGCAGCCGGAGACGAAGAGGGAGACACGTACCCCCTCCCCGTCCGCAATGTCAACCTCTTTTATTGCCCCGTAATACATCAGCAGGCCCCCGTTATGTCTTCCATCGTAAAGCTGTCCCTGCCCGCCTGTGACGCGAGCAGGGCGGCACGGTTCAGCACCGACTCAATCTTGGCGCAGGAGAATCCGTCGAACTTTTTGGCAAGCGCCTCCTCAGTACATTCGGCGGAAGGCTTCTTGCCGCGGCAGTACATGGCGACGAGCTTCTTCCGCGCCTCGTAGTCCGGGTACGGCACGGAGACCCGCGCGTCGAACCTGCCGGGGCGGATAAGGGCCTCGTCCAGTGCCTTGACGGAGTTTGTCGCGGCAAGGACAAGGATACCCCGCGCAGGTTCAAAGCCGTCCAGCTCGTTCAGCAGGGCGGTGACGATGCGGGTGTTCTCCGTCTCTATCGCGCTGCCGGAATAGTTCCGCCGCGTCCCGATGCCGTCAAACTCGTCGATGAACACGATGCAGGGAGCCCGCTTCCTCGCCTTGCGGAAGAGGAGCTTCACCTTCATCGGGCCAATCGCCATGAACATGCTCTCAAAGTCCGTCGCCTTGGCGGGGATAAAGTTGACTTTGGCCTCGCCCGCAAGCGCACGGGCGAAGAGGGTCTTGCCGTTGCCGGGCGCGCCTTCCAGCAGGATGCCCTTGGGCGCGCGGATTCCCTTTGCCGCATAGCCTGCCGGATCTTTCAGAATTTCCATCACCTGAGTCATGTCCCGCTTGAGCGCGTCCATGCCGACGACATCGGCAAACTTTACCCCGGTGTTCCGCACGACGCGGAAGCTGTTGGGGGAGATGAACTTGCGGAAGGCGAACAGGAACACGCCGAAGAAAAACAAGTAGAAAACGATGTCGAACAAAAGAGAGATGATGGCGGCTGCATCCTTCTCCTCTTTCACGTTCACACCGTGCAGCAGGAGGTATTCCTTGAGCGTGGGGCTCGCGGGGTTATCGGTCCGGTATTCGGTCACGGCTGCTGAGCCGCCCGCCCCGCCAGAAGCGTCCGCCCCAGCATCCGCCCCGCCCACGGTAAAGCGGATGCCGTCAGCGGAAAGCACCGCCTCCCCTACCCGCCCGTCAGCGACGAGCGAATAGAATTCGGCATAGCTTTTGTGCTCCGGCTTTGGGGCGAAGAAAAAATCGTATGCGAAATATGCCGCCACAGCGAGGACGACCACGGCACAGAGGACCGTCCTCCCCTTCCTGGGCAACGCCTTACGCATTGGCCTGTACCTTCAGTATCGCGTCTGCGGCGGTCTTCAGCTCTTCCCGCGTCATATCCTCCTGCTTCTTGAGCATGGCGACCGGGACACCGTAGGCCTTCTCAAGCCCCCCGTCGGTCATCACCTCGTCCGCCGTCCCGTAGTCAATCGTCCTGTCGGGGTGGAAGAGCAGCACCTTGTCCGCGTGCTTCCGGCTCAGATCCAGCTCGTGCATGGAGACAAAGAGGGCTGTCCCAGTCTTGCCCGCGTACTCGCGGAGGTAGGCGAGCGCACTGTCCTTCTGCCCCTCCTCCATCGCGAAAAGCGGCTCGTCCATAAAGACCGCCGCGCTGCCGTAGAGCAGGGAAAAAGCGAGCAGGACGCGCTGTATCTCGCCCTTGCTCAGCTTCCTGAGCCCGTGGGAAAGCACTTTCTCCAGCTCAAAGACATCGACAAGCTCGGCAAGCAGGTCGCAGGACTCGTCGCGGATTCCGGAGGCCTTTCCCTTGAGGTTGCCCGCCGAATAGACATAGGCAAGCAGCTTGTCCACCGCCTCGTCGCTCTCGAATTCCATGTTCTGGTAGATGACCGAGGCAAGAAGGTTCTTCTGCTCCTCGCCCAGGCGGGCGACATCCTGCCCGAAGAGGAGGCAGCGGCCGGTCTGGGGAACGAGCCTGCCCGACGCGAGCAGCATGAAAGTGGATTTGCCCGAGCCGTTCGGCCCGATAAGGCTGGTCAGGGCACCCGCCGCACCAGCAGAATCGCCGGAGGGAATCGCCCCCGTAAAATGATCGAACACCGGGGCAGGGACAATCTGCTTGCCCTCGCTGTCCACGTCGCCCTCGACGGGCGGATATGTAAAGGAAAGGTCCTCAAACTCAATGCAGTCCATGGCCACATCATAGTATAATATAGAAGAAAGTGCAACGATTAGGGAATTTCCCCGCCTCAATTTCCCCGCAAACCGCTGTATACTGGGGGAATGATAAGAGTTACGAAGACAGCTTTATTCTTTGGATGCGCGGCCACGCTTGCCGCCGCGCTGTTCGTCTCCTGCGCAAGCAGCGGGAACGCCTCCGGGACGGACAAGGGCAAGACCGCCCGGCGGGAAATCAAGCAGAACATACTGGACAACTACAACTGCGGCTTCGAGGGAGCAGACGGGGACGGAGGCCTCTACTGGTGGAGCGACACGAACTGGTCGCACAAGAACCTGCTCCGCACCGCCTACGAGGACGGCGGCCAGCCCGGATCCTCCTGCGGCAGCTACTACGCAAAGGCCCTGTCCGAGGGCGGGAACAAGGCCCAGTGCCAGTTCGCATGGAAGGATCTCGCCTCCCTCATCGAGGGCGGCAGAACCTATTCCTATTCCTACTATATAAAGGTCGCGCCGGAGAGCGCGGTTCCGACGGGGACGGTGACGCTCGTCGTCAACGGGGCGGTGGAGAACTGGTCCAAGGTGGACTCCGCCAAAGTCAGCCCCGACAAGAAA
>CACYDQ010000489.1 GCA_902773215.1 uncultured Spirochaetaceae bacterium
ACAAACATCCTTAATAGTCAAGTCGGATGTGTCGATATAGCGGGCATCGGGGGCTTTTTTTAACGCGCCCTCGGCCTTCTTCCTGTCAGCCTCGTCCCGCTTTATGATTGCGGCCTTGATTTCCTCGAGCGAAAGATTGCTCACCCCCTGGTCAAAGCGTCGCCTGGCCTGCACGTCCACGCTCGCGTCCAGGTAGAATTTGTGCTCCGCCTGGGGAAAGACGACCGTCGTCATGTCCCTGCCCTCGCAGATGATGTCCAGCTTCCTCACGATTTCCCGCATCCTCGCGTTGACCAGATGGCGGAGCGGTATAATAGAAGAAACTTTGGAGACCGCGGCGTCAACCCTGTCCTGATGGAGCAGGTCGTCCACGTCCTTCCCGTTCAGGATGAGGCGGGCGTTCACATAGTCAAGCTTCTGCTTTTTGACGAAGGCCATGACCGCCCCCTCGTCGTCCAGGCTTATGCCCGCGTCAAGAAGGGCAAGTGTCAGTGCCCTGTAAAAACTGCCGCTGTTAAGGTATGTAAGATTCAAATCCTTGGCCAGCTCGTGCGCCACCGTGCTCTTGCCGGTTCCTGCCGGCCCGTCTATCGCAACTACCATAATGCAGGCTAGTATAAAGGAGAGGGGGTAAATATTCAATACGGGGTATTGCCCCCTTTCATCCCCCTAGGACGGAGAGGATAGCCTCGTCGGGAGCCTCCGCGATGAAGGTGTCGCAGTAGTAGTGCTGCATGATAACGCGGACGGTGGATGTGGAGATGTTCTTCTTGTCCTTCTTCATCGCCTCGAGCAACTTTTTGGGGGCATCCTCCGCATCGCGCAGGGCCGCCGGGAGCGGCTCCGTGTCGTAGCCGAACGCGGAAAGGATTCCCTTGCCCTCGTCGCGGAAGAGAGACGAGGAGAATCCCAGCGAGCAGGACAGGTCCAGGGCCCGCCCCATGCCCCAGGCGACGGCCTCACCGTGGGTCACGGTTCCCAGACCGGCGACGCTCTCAAGCGCGTGTCCGAAGCTATGCCCCAGGTTCAGGAACGCCCGCTCCCCCTTCTCCTTGAAGTCCCGGTGGACGATCTCTGCCTTGGCGGAAGAGCACTCGCAGATGATGCGGAAGAGCGCGTCAGGGTCCCGGGCCATCACCGCGTCCTTCTTCTCCCGCATGAAGTCGAGCAGCTCGCGCGAGAAAAGGAATGCCGTCTTTATGGCCTCGCCAAGGCCGGAGACGAACTCCCGCCCGCTCAGGCTCCGCGCGAAGGAGGGCCAGATGTTCACATGGCTTGCAGGGTAGAATGCCCCTATCATGTTCTTGTAGCTGTCAAAGTCGCAGCCAGTCTTGCCGCCGATTGCCGCGTCCACGTCCGCAAGGAGGGTCGTCGGGACGAACTCCGCCCTGACCCCCCGCTTGAAAATCGAAGCGGCGAATCCCGTCATGTCGGTGATGACCCCGCCCCCTATGCCGACAAAGACGGCTGACCGGGTGAAGTTGTGCTCCAGCGCGGCCTTGACGATGGCGAGGACGCTGTCAATCGTCTTGTAGGCTTCCCCTGCCCCCAGCACGATGAGGGCATCGTTCTTTTCCGGGGAATTCCTGAGCCTGTCGATGAACGGCGAGACGGCGGGCAGGGCCGCGACTGTCTCGTCGGTGACAAAAAGGCGGCAGAGGCCCTCGTCCTTCTTGCCGGAGTAAAGCGCGGCAAGATCCGGCTCGCCGGTAAAAAAACGTATATCCGTCTTGGAAAAGCCGGATCCCTCGGGAAAGTAAAGCTCCGTCGTCTTCATGGGAGAAAGCATGAGCTCATTCTAACAGCTTTCGCGGGCCTTTGCAATCGGCAACCCGGCCTTTCCAAGGAAATCGGCACTGGCGTATGCGCCCCTCCGCCTCAAGAGAGTCCAGAACCTGCTCCACGTCGCTGTGCTCCCAGACATTGACATGAAGGAGGAGGAGCCAGGCCCGGTTGTACTGCCGTATCAGCTCCGACGAGAGGGAGTCGCGGTCATAGAGCTTCCTGTGCTTCCTGATGAACGAGAGGGCAAGAGCCCCGTCCTCAGCGACAGGGGATTCTCCCCCTCCCCTGTCGCAGACATCGCAGCCGGAGCATACGGTCATCGTGCAGCCGAGCGCCTCGAGCAGCATTTGCCTCCTGCATGCCCCGGCGCGGGCGTAGCGGAGCATCCTGCCCTCCCGGCTGTCCGGGGCATAGCCCGCAAACTTCCTGCTGTCGTTCGGTGACCAGAGCAGGATGGCGGACGAGGCCTTCCCGTCCCTCCCCGCCCGGCCCGACTCCTGCATGTACTCCTCCACCGTGGCAGGGCTTTCCAGGTGCACAATCGTCCGCACGTCCCTCTTGTCCACGCCCATGCCGTAGGCGCAGGTCGCGCAGAGCATGCCGCCGTCCGACGAGAAGAACCAGTCCTCCACCGCCTTCCGCTCCTCCTTCTCCATGCCCGCATGGTAGAAGCGGACGGCCTCCCTCCCGTGCAGGGCGGCAAGCTCCTTTGCCATGTCCTCCGCTTTGTACCTGGTGCCGCAGAAGACAATCATCGGCCGGGGGCAGATGGCGGACAGGCGGAGGGCCTCCTTCCGCTTGTTCAGGCAGTTCGTCACCGAGTAACGGATATTCGGCCTGTCCGCGTCCCCGCGTATGACGTATGCTTCCCCGCCGAAGAGCACTTCCTGTATGCGCTCAAGGACCGGCTCCGACGCGGTGGCGGTGAATGCCGTCGCGACCCGGGGACGGAGCGTGTCAATCACCCTGCCGAGCTCCAGGTATGCCGGGCGGAAGCTGTCGCCCCAGTCGCCCACGCAGTGCGCCTCGTCCACGGCGACATGGGCAATCCCGGAGGAGGCGAGCCGGGTCAGGACTTCCTTTCCCCGCAGGGTCTCAGGGTTCGTGATGATGACGCGGGCTGTCCCGTCCGCAATCCGCCGCAGTTCCCTCTCCCTCGCCTCCCTGCCCTGCCCGCCTGTGAGGACGGCGCAGGGAATGCCCGCCGCATCGAGCTTGCGCTTCTGGTCGGCCATAAGCGAGAGCAGGGGGTAGACCACCAGCGTGGGCCCGTCCAGCAGCAGGGCGGGGACAAGAAAGCAGAAGGACTTGCCCGCCCCCGTCGGGAGCAGGACAATCTGCCGGGCAAAAGCCGGAGTCTCCCCGTCGTCCCCGCCGCCAGCAATCCGCGCCGCATCGAGGATGTTCGCTATGACCAGCCGCTGCATGGGGTAAAGGTAGCGGATGCCGAACGCCGAGGCCGCAGCCCGGCTCACGATGTCGTCCCCGAAGACCGGGGCGTTCTCTTTGTGTTCCATGACTAGTGTATCTGCACGCAGGTGAAAAAAACTGCAAGTTAACCGGGGAACAGTTTTCTGCCCCGCCCTGACGGGCAGTTGTCTTTTTCATCTTCCTGCTGTATAATACAGGCAACTATAAAAATGCTTGCCAAGGGGGAGCTATGCCTTTAAAGTTAATAGGCTCGTTGATTGTCGCCGCGATTGCGGCCCTTTTTACCGGTTACAACCTGGACAATAAATGCGATGTCTGGATTTTCCATACCTTTGAGCAGGTTCCCGTCGCACTGACGATAATTGTGTCCCTGATGGCAGGAGTCCTCATCACCCTCCCGTTCACGATGGGCAAGAATGCCCCCCGCAAACCCACGGAGAAGGACATGGCCCTGCTCCGGAAAGCCCAGAGAAAGGAAGCCAGGCAGAAACTCAAGGAGGAGAAGAAAGCCGCAAAGGAGGCCAGGCAGGCCGAGAAAGCAGCCCAAGACGCCCAGAAAAAGGCAGAAAAGGAGAAAGCTTCCGAAGAACCATTCCCCGCCGTACCCCCCGCACAGTCAACGACGGTGGAATACAAGGACTCAACTCTGGGTGATTGACCCCCGCTGATATTAACCCTACCATCCAAGATGCCGACAATATAGCAGGCGGACTTTATCCGGCTTTATCCGTAGTATGAAAAAGATTCTGCGCTTCCTGCTGATTGTTGTCCTTCTTTCCTCCCCCCGCATGCCGCTGCACGCGGCATCTGCCGATGAGGGGGAAAAGTCTGCCTTGACGCTCCGTGCCAATGCCCTCCAGAAAGAGAATGTCAGGGAAAGCCTGAAATACCTGACAAGCCACCTGCACCTTGCCAAAAATGACATCGAGAAGAGATCTGTCCTCTATTATACTGCCTGTTTGCAGGAAACGCTCGGGCAGTTCGTCGCCGCGGCATCCTCATACGCTCAGGCGGCCGCCATAGAAGCAGACAATGCCCAGGGAATGCCCGCAGCAAGCAATGCCGAGCTGTACCTCTACGCCGCCCGCTCCAGCCTGGAAGCCTGCGACTTTCAGGGGGCAGACTCATATCTGGACACAGCACCGGTCAATTCCTCCACGGACGAGAGGCTTATCGCACAGAAAAGGCTTCTTTCCGCATGGAGCGCGCTCTGCAAGGCAGGGGACTACAAGGAAGCCAAGGGTGTCGTTGCGAACTTAGAGGAATTCGAGCAGAACCCAAGCCTCAAGGACATCCGCTGCGAGGTCCTCTTCACTCTCTGGTATATCACGGATGACAGCAAGTGGAGCGAGATGCTCACGAAGGACTACCCCCACAGCCCGGAAGCTTCCATCGCAGGCGGGAACGGGGTCGTCATGGCGATGCCTTTCTGGTACTTCATGCCCCGAGCAGCCCTCTATGACAACGACGGAACTCCCGGGACCTCCGTGGCCGAAAAGCAGGAAAGCTCTCCGGCCCAGGCAAAAGTCCCGGAACCGGCTCCGGCAAGCAAGCAGGCTGCCCCCATAAGCAACACCGCGTCAAGGGAGAGCCCCAAACCCTCGTCCGTCCGGGAACAGATAGGATTTTTCCGCGAGAAGGAGAACGCCCAGAAGCTTATCGAGCGGGCGGCGACAAGCGGTTTCTCCGCCTACTATTACACCGAGACCCGGCCGTCAGGAATCGAGTATTATGTCGTCGTCGTCGATGAGGATGAGGGGGGCAGCATGGGGAAAAAGTTACGTAACGCGGGCTTCGATTGTTATCCTATAAAAGATTGACTTTTTGTTGCCGATTAACTTATAGAAAGGGGATATCGTTATGACAAGACTTTGCTGGAATAAATTCATCTGCGCATCCGTTTTTCTGGCTGCCACCGCGCTTTTCTCGGCCTCGGCCTCCGCCATCTCCTTTCAGATAGTCCAGCATGATGCGGCGCAGGACAAAATCCGTGCCGCATCCACCGTGATGGAAGGAGTTTTCTTCGATTACTTTTTTGATTCCGGACATATAGCGACGAACATCCCGACGACAGTCTCCTCCGGAGAGGCGGAGGATGATGACATTTTCTATGGCTCACTTGCAGACTCCCGGACAGGTTTGTGCAATTACCTGATACTGGTGTTCGTCGACTATGACGGCAATGGCTCCACCAACCCAGATGCGGTGTTCCTCAGCAATATAAAATCTGTCAGCTGGATTATCTATGACACCGCAAACGAGCATATAATCGGGAAAGGGGAACGTGCCGTCGGAAACGTGCCCGCAAAGAACAACAATGTCATGGGAGTCAAGAGCTTCACCAAGAATCTCGCGGCTGACATCAACTCCGCAGTGAAGAAGAGATAAAGGTTTGAGTATGAAAAAAATTATTGGTATTTCCTTTCTTCTGAGCGCCGCACTCTCCGTCCTTGTGTACTCCGTAGAGGTCAAGGACGGTTATTTGTATGGCGATATCTCCATTGCCTATAACAATGAGCTGCCGTCCGGGCTTTTTGCAAAGTCCAGCAACTACCTGCCCGGCGATACCATACGCGTCTCCAATCCGTTCACCGGGGAGGAGATAAGCGTACTGAACCTGGGCAGCCTCGATGAAGGCAGCGATTCCGTCCTGATGCTGACGACCGAGGCAGCGAACAAACTTGGCATAGACTTCAAGGACCCCCTCTACGTGCGTGTCAGCCCGAGGACAAACGACTTTGACGAGATTGCCTCCGGAAGCGCCATGCTGACCCATAACAAGAACGCCCCCGTAACCGGGACCCCGCCCGTCCAGGAGCCCGTGAAGACGGCGGAAGCAGCTCCCGCGCCGGAAGCCGGGAAACCTGCCCCGGCGGAGGAAGCAGTTAAGGAACCCGCCAAGACGGAGGTTGCCAAGGAGCCGGAACTCCCGCCCGCCGAAAAACAACCCGTCCCAGAGCCTGAGATTGCCTCTGTTCCCAAGGAGGAACCGGTTGCGGACCTCTCCCCGTTGACTGAGGAGCCCCCCGTCGCCAAAGAAGAACAGGCCAAAATCCCAAGCGTCCCCGAGAAGAAAGAGGAGCCCGTCGCCGAAAAGAAAAGCGAGCCTGCCGAGGAGACCGCCGTACAGAAGCCGAAGAAAGGCAGTCCCAAAGTTGCAAAGAAGCAGAAGGAAGAAAAAGTATATGAGGAGCAGGTTCCTGTATCCCCTTCCCCCGTGGCAGACATTGCAAAGCCGGTACCGGAGGAGAAAACTATAGAGCTGCCGGTCGCGGCTCCGGCACTTGCATCCGTTCCTGAAGAGCTTTCGAACCATGACGAGCAGCAGCCCGCCGGCGTGCTCGAGGAACCCGTTGCCATCGCCCCTGTTCCCGCAGAGACGGTTCCGAAAGAGGAAGCTCCCGCCGAGATGCAGGAGCTTCCCGTCTTCCTTCCCAAGATTGCATCAGACAGTTCCGCAGGAGCAAATGAGAACATCGAAGAGATTGGTATACTGAACACCCCCGTGGAGATTTCCGCGGCAAGAGATGCAATACCCGAAATAACAGAAGAGAGCGCACTCCTTGCCTCCAACGGCCTCAAGGAAGTTCCGTCCGCGACGCTTCCCGTCGAGGAGTACACTGTCGGAAAGCCAAAGATTGCCCCGTCAGCTGATACGGCCGTCTACGAATATCCCCAGACGCTCCCCTCCTCCAAGATTAAGGAAGAGAAAAAAGAAGAGCTCAAAGAAACGCCCGTCTCCTTCAAAGGCGCAGAGCCCGTCGTCAGCGAGGATTCTGTGTCCGAGTTTGTCCCTGCCCCTGTTTCCTTCGCAGGTGCCGAACCTGTCGTCAATGAAGAGCCCGAGGACGAAGCCGTTCCGGAACCTGTCGCATTCAGGGGCGCAGAACCCGTCGTCAGAGAAGAGACTGTAACCGATATCATCCCCGAACCAGTCTCCCTGGCAGGTGCAGAACCCGTCGTCGACGAGGAACGTGTAGCCGATATCATCCCCGAACCAGTTTCCTTGGCAGGTGCAGAGCCTGTCGTCAGCGAAGAGCCTATAGACGAAGCAGTTCCGGAGCTTGTCTCCTTCAAAGGAGCTGAGCCCGTCGTCAGCGAGCAGCCTGTAGCCGAAGCCAGCCCGGAAACAGCTTCCATAAACGAAGAGGAGCCTGTCGTCGAGGAGCTCCCGGTTATCAACGCGATTCCTGTCGCCCAGTCCGCATCTGCCCCCCAGTCTCCGACCGGCGAACTTGAGTCCTCCGAGCCCGTCTCCGTCCCTCCCCTGTCTGCCGTAGAGACAGCCTACAAGGGGCCTTCCGTCCGCGGGGAGCCGACCGACACAAAGAAGGCAGAGACTCCTAAGAAAGAGAAAAAAGCCGAATCTCCCGCAAAAGAGAAGGATTCCGCTTCCTCGAAGTCTGTACCTGTAAAGAAAGAGAAACAGGCTGTCGCAAAGACCGAAGCTCCGGCGAAGAAGGAGGCCAAAGAAAAAACGGCTCCGGCAAAAGCTCCGGTTCAAGAGACAAAGAAGGATGATGAGGATTCTGACCTGATTTATACCCAGAAGGACGAGCTCATGCTGGTCCCTGGTGACGGTGAGCACCGCACTTACAGCGGAGAGTCCAAACCTGCGGCTTCCCCGGCCAAGACCGAAAAAACGGCTGCCCCGGACGACGATTCCGACATCATCGTGAACAAACAGGACGTATTCACGCTCAGCCCGACCGATTCCGTTGGCCCTGACGGGCAGGCAGGCGACGGGCAGAAAATGTATACGCCCCAGAAGGCTGCGCCCAAAAAAGAAGAGCCTAAAACTTCCAGGCCCACTGACAAGAGCTCCGTGCCTGCGAACCAGACTCCCAAAACCGCGGATTCCGCTCCAAAGACAGCTCCTGCCAGCAAGGCAGAACCTGCGCCCAAGACGGCCCCTGCCAGCAGTTCCAGCAAGGCTGCCATCCGCGAGCAGGATCTGAAGGCCGGCAACTACGTGCAGTTCGCAACCTGCACGACTGATGCGGAGGCAGAGAAGATTATCAGCAAGCACAAGAAGTACCCGATTATAAAGGTCCTCTTCGAAAAGAGGGAAGGCTACAAGCTCTTGGTCGGGCCGCTCGGCGATGACGAGAAGGGAGCAGTCCTTGCCCGCTTCAAGGCTTTCGGATACAGCGACGCATACCTTCGGAAAGTGAAATGAAATAGGAACGCAGAAAAAAGAGCCCCGCCATTCAGTCTGAACGGCGGGGCTTTTTGTTGGAAGTGGGGAGGGTCGAACTCCCGTCCAAATAAGTTAACCAGATGCCTCTACAGGTTTATTGAAGCGAGG
>CACYDQ010000490.1 GCA_902773215.1 uncultured Spirochaetaceae bacterium
GCTGATGGATCTGGTCATCACCCGCTTTCATCTGGAGGACAAGCTGGACCCCCGCATGCTGGGAAAGCGCGGAGCCGCCCTGGCCGCCGAGGAGAAGGCCTCCAAGCCGAAGACCGTCCTGCCCAAGTCCGTGCTCGGCGACGAGGAGGAGGACACCTGGGGGCAGACCGCCTACGGGGACAACGCGGGCTACACGCCCGAGCTGACGATAGACCCCGAGGACGCGACCTACACCCCGCTCAACCCCGAGGACTTCGCCGGAAAGAAAGAAGAGTAGGGGCTAGCCGTTGTGCCGGTAGAGGACGCAGGGGCGGCCCCCGGTCTCGTAGTTGATGCTCTCGGAGGCCTTGCCGGTGTTGACGATGTAGTTCATGTAGTGGCGGACGGTGACGGCGGAAAGGCCGACGTTCTCCGCTATCACGTCCCCATTCAGCCAGCCCTTCTGCGCTTCCAGATATTCAAGAATGTGCATGAGGGTCTTTTCCTGTATGCCTTTGGGGTAGTCCTTTCCGCTTTCCGTCCCGCTCCTGCCCGCGCCGCCGCCATGCTGGCCTGACTGCCCCTGTCCGCCCGCCCGGGCCATGATGCTGTCCACGCTGCTCTGGTCCAGCACGGACGCGGAGCTGAGCGCGGCCCGCTTGGCCTGGAACTTTTCCAGCGCGACCTGAAAGCGTTCGTATGCGAAAGGCTTTATGAGGTAGTCCAGCACGCCCAGGTGCATCGTGTCCTCGAGCGTTGCCGCGTCGTTCGCGGCAGTCACCATGATGACTTCCGAGGGACACTTGCGCTGCCTGAGCTGCTTGAGCGTCTCCACCCCGTCCATAATCGGCATGTACACGTCCAGGATGATGAGGTCGGCGGTGTTGTCCTCAAGGAAGTCCAGTGCCTCCTGCCCGTTCCGGCAGGCTCCCAGCACCGTAAACTGCTTGTTCTTGCGGACATACTGCTCGTTAATCATGGCGACCATGGGGTCGTCTTCGACAATCAAAACGCTATAGGGCATACGCTTTCCTGTGACTCCTGCGGCGCAATGCCGGCGGTATAATCATATAATCAAACGCTCCCGGCCTGACCCTGCCGGAAGTTTACCATAAAACAAGTCCCCACGCCAACCTGCGACTCAAAGGAAATCGTCCCGCCCAGGCTTTCCACCAGCTGGCGGGTGTGGTAGAGGCCCACGCCCCGTCCCTTGCCCTTGCTGGAGAATCCGTTGTCAAAGACCTTGTCCTTCACGTCATCGGGAATGCCGCAGCCCCTGTCCTTCACCGTTATGAGGAGCTCGCCGGGTTTGGTGAACACGCCGAAGGTCAGCTCACGCGACTGGGTGGAGAAGCCCGAGTCCAGCGTCACCTGCATGTTCATCGCGTCCAGCGCGTTGTCAATCAGGTTCCCGACAATCGTGACGAGGGCCTCGGAAGGCAGCTGGATGTCCGTGCTCTTGAATCGTATGCCCTCCTTGAGTATGAACTTGACGTTGCACTCCGAGGCGCGGGCAATCTTGCCGATGAGCAGGGCGGCGAAGGAGGGATTGTCCACCGAATGCATGACCCGGCTCAATGTCTCCCGCTGTATAATCGAGATGTTCTCGATGTAGGATACCGCCTTGTCGTATTCCCCGATCTGGATGAGCCCCAGTATGACGTGCAGCTTGTTGGTGAAGTCGTGGTTGTTCGCCCGCATGGAATCGACCAGGTACTTGGTGCCGGACAAATCTTCCATCAGCTTGGTGTATTCCGTGCGGTCGTGCAGGAGGGCGACCGCACCTTTTATCCTGCCGTCCTGCTTGACCGGGATGCAGTCGATGAGCAGCTCCGCCCCGCTTTCTGTCTTCTCGTGCATGCCCAAAAGGCTCTCGCCTGATGTCAGCGTCTCGAAGAGGAACTTCTCGGCGAAGAGCCGGCCGTTTATGAGCCCGTCCTTGCCCTCCTCGTCGCAGCCGAGTATTTTCTTGGCCACACCGTTGATGAACTGAATCTTTTTCTCGTCGTCAATCGCGATGATGCCCTCATGAATCGATTCCAGTATGTTGTCGCGTATCGTATACATGGCGGAGAAGGTATCTGGCTCGTATCCGTGCAGC
>CACYDQ010000491.1 GCA_902773215.1 uncultured Spirochaetaceae bacterium
GATAACCCCGGTCGCCATAAAGGAGGCGATAAAGCACCCGCGCGAGATTGACGAGGGCAAGGTCAACGCCCAGAAGGCCCGCCGCGTCCTGGACAGGCTCGTTGGCTACAACCTGAGCCCCCTCCTCTGGAAGAAGGTCAAAAACGGCCTGAGCGCGGGCCGCGTGCAGTCGGTTGCCCTCCGCCTTATCTGTGACCGCGAGAAGGAGGTTGAGGACTTCATTCCCGAGGAGTACTGGACGCTTGAGGCGGACTTCGCCAAGGGCAAGGTCAAGTTCGGGGCGGAGCTGACCCAGTACTGCGGCAAGAAACCCGAGCTCAAGAAAGAGGCCGACGTTCAGGCAATAATGGACAAAATCGCCTCCTCGGACTGCATTGTCAGGGACATAAAGGAGAGTGAGAAGACTGTCCGCCCCAAGCCCCCCTTTACCACGTCCAAGCTGCAGCAGGCCGCCGCAAACAAGCTGGGCTTTACCTCCCGCAAGACCATGCAGATAGCCCAGCAGCTCTACGAGGGCATCCAGATTGGTTTCAGCCGGGTCGGACTCATCACTTACATGCGTACCGACTCCGTCCGCATCTCCCAGACCGCCCTCGATGACGTGCGGGACTGGCTTTCCAAGAACTACCCGGACGACCTGCCCGAGGAGCAGATAGAATATTCCGTCGGCAAGGGGGCGCAGGATGCCCACGAGGGAATCCGCCCGACCTACACCAAGTATACGCCGGACTACGTGAAGGAATACCTGTCCCGTGACCAGCTCCGCCTCTATTCGATAATCTGGGAGCGATTCGTCTCCAGCCAGATGAAGAACGCGAGGACGGTGACGACTTCCGTTGACATAGAGGCAGGGGATGCCCTCTTCCATGCGAGCGCGAGCAAGCTGAGCTACAAGGGCTTCTACAATGTCATCAAGACCCTGTCTTCCAAGGAGGACAGTAGCGGCAGGCTCCCTGCCCTCAGCATCGGTGAGAAGCTTTCCGCCGGGAAATTCTATCCCGAGCAGCACTTTACCTCCGGGCCGACCCGCTATACAGATGCCTCCATCGTCAAGACACTGGAGGAGAAGGGGATAGGCCGGCCTTCCACCTATGCCCCGATTATTTCCGTCCTGCTCGACCGCTATTACGTGACCCGCAACAACAAGCAGCTGGTCCCGACCCCGCTCGGCAGGATGATCTGCAGGATTCTGGTGGAGGCCTTCCCTTCTCTGATAAACGAGCAGTTTACCTCCGACGTTGAGAACGACCTGGACAAGGTGGAGAAGAACGAGCTGGTCTGGAATTCCATGATAGGCGACTTCTACGGACCCTTCAAGGAGCGGGTGGACAGCGTCATGGACACCCAGGAGAGCATGAAAGGTGTGCTGGACGAGACCACCGAGGAACGATGCGAGAAGTGCGGCAGGCCGATGGTCAAGAAGCTCGGCCGCTTCGGCTACTTCCTTGCCTGCTCGGGCTTCCCGGAGTGCCGCAACACCAAGAGCATTCCCCTTGCGAAGTGCCCGGTGAAGGGCTGCGACGGGGACATCGTCGCCCGCAAGACCAAGGGAAGGGGGAAGGAGTTCTACGGCTGCACGAATTACCCCAAGTGCTCCTTCCTGTCCCACTTCAGGCCGATTAACGCGACCTGCCCCAAGTGCGGCTGGTTCATGGTGGAGAAGTACGACAAGAAGAACGGTAGCTACAAGAGCTGCATAAACCCCGAATGCGATTACCTGCACTCGCCAGCCGGTACGGAGGAGCTTGCCCCCGAGATGGAAACGGAAGGTCAGGACTAGCTGGGCCTTTTTATGGAAGAAAGAAGCCTGGGGGACTGCATAGACGAATATCTCCTGTACCTTGCCAACGTCAAGGGGCGGTCGGCCAACACCGTGAAGGCCTATACCGAGGACTTCAAGCACTTTGACGGGCATTTGGAGCGGGATACGGGCATCTCGTCCGTGACCTTGGGGCAGCTGAGGGAGGTTGTCGGGGATTTGAGCCGGGAAGGCTACACCGTCACCTCCATAGACCGCTTCATCTCTGCTGTCCGCGGCCTCTTTGCGTATTGCAGGAAAAATCAGTATATTCAGGTAAACGTCGCCCTGGAGCTCAAGATGCTCAAGAAGCCCAAGGTTCTGCCCCGCTTCATGACCCAGGCCGAGGTGGATACCCTCTGCTCGCAGCCTGACAGGAAGCCCCTGTTGTGGCCTGCGAGGGATAAGGCGATTTTTGAGATGCTCTATTCGTCGGGCTGCCGTGTCAGCGAGCTTGCCTCCCTGAAGTTCTCGGACTTCACGGAGGGCTACGGGAGCGCGGTCGTGGAAGGAAAAGGCAGCAAGGACCGTTACGTGTACTTTGAGCAGGATGCCCTCGCTGCCCTCCATGCCTACTTGTCCGAGCGGAAGCAACGCTTTCCGGCTTCGATGGAGGATGGCGGCTCTTTCGTCGCGGAGATTTTCCTGAACCAGAAGGGAAGGGCCTTGTCCGCGTCGGGGATAGAGATGATTGTCCGGGAGTACAGCGGGCTGCGGGGAACCAACAAGCCGATGACCCCGCACTCGTTCCGTCATACTTTCGCGACGGCGATGCTTTTGAACGGGGCGGACGTGCGGGAGGTCCAGTCCATGCTGGGGCATGCCAGCATAAACGCGACGCAGAGATATACGCACGTGACGGCGGAGAGGCTCAGGGCCGTGTACGACCAGGCCTTCCCTCACAGCGGGAAGAAAGACTGAGAGTGAATTAAGATGTCAGGAGAGATGTATGGGAAAGCATGACGAGAACAGGATACGGAGTACGACGGTCATAGCCGTCAAGAGGAACGGTACCGTCGCGATGGCGGGTGACGGTCAGGTGACCGCGGGGAACACCGTGGTCAAGGGCAATGCCCGCAAGGTCCGCAAGATATACGACGGCAAGGTGCTGACGGGATTCGCGGGCTCGGTCGCCGATGCCTTCAC